>CAMWXQ010000274.1 GCA_947178235.1 uncultured Muribaculaceae bacterium | reverse complement strand
ATGATTGTACCCAACAAGTTAAACTAACTGTCCAACTTTTGGGGTGCAGTACACTACTCTTCGTTTCGGGCGCCCTGGGGTTTCCTATGTTGTGCCCCTGCGGGGCATATATGGCCTTCGGCCATGTGGCGGGGGATCAGTTTTTGTAGATGAGTTTGATGGGGAGGGCGTCGGAGGTGGTGGCGGTGGCATAGGAGCCTCGCGAAGGACGCCACATCGAGCCCCAGTCGTAGTGGTGGAAGCGTATGTTGAAGTAGTTGAGGTCCCACGAAGCGTATGAGTCATTGGATGGCGATGCGCCCACAGGGCTCTGAATCCAATATACTGCGCCCGGATTCCTGTAAAGGTCATAGGTAAGGGGACGGGTCTTATTGTCTACATAGACACTACCCGAGGTGTAATTGTTCAGAAGGCCGAGGACACCGCCATAAGAGAGTGCGCCTGCTCCCGGCTGCGGGAAGTTCTGGTATCCGATGTTTTGCAATTGGGAGGGAGGCTCGCCGGCACCCGAAACGTTGCAGGCACGTCGTCCCTGTCCGAGGGCACCCATGGGGAATAATATATTATCCCCGTTCTTGGGATTGTATGCCACACAGACGCGAACGCCCATCTGGTCACCATCCTCGCCATCGCCGACGCCATCATTATCGACGTCCTTGAAATTATAAGCTTTTCCAAGGTCTGTCGCTACACCCGAAGCGCCATCGCCATAGGCAATGCCGAAGCCGAATTCGCATACGGATTCAAGACTGAGATAGTCCTCATTGGTGGGGACTTTCAATTTCTTGCCCGAAGTACTCAAATAGCCAGGCTTGTATATCACAGGGGTCCAAGTCTCGGCCCAATGTTCGTTTGCACGGGTCACGCCACCCGAATTGGTCCATGCCATACCTGCCTTAGAACTCCATTCAACACTGCGTTCAGTTGTCTTCGTGACATTGGTCGCGGTATATGATGTGGCGGTCAAACAGATTGTCTTCATATTCCCCACAGCCTGTAACCAGCCAAAACCGCTATAATTATTGGACTCCATGAAACCATAATTATACTGGTTACGCTTGTAGAACGTACCTATCGACAGGGGGTTGCGGGTAACGTAGACGTTAACAGAATTAATATTATATTGAATGTTGTCCGTGGTTGTTCCGTTTGTAGAGAACTGTGGATTACTTGTGGTATAATAACTGGCACCCGTCGCGAAGACTTGATAACAGGACCAATTGGCATTACCAAGTTTCACACCCTTGTCGTAGCCTTGGCGGACAAATATGAGGTGCTTGCAGGTATAGTCGTGATACTCGACTTGGATAATCGCACCGCGACAGTCATTGTCACCGATAACACCACTGGGCCGATAGGTAAACTCAATGTTCGTATCACCCGAGCCCTCGATATACTTGCCATTGGCTTTGGTCGCCGTGACCTTTTTGTCAGAGCTTACGAGTTCGACGAGGCCGCGAGGATCGGTAAGAACGGATGCACGCCACGGGCCATCGGATGAGATGGGAGTGAATTCAGCACCGGGGCTGAGCTGATGCATCAAGACCACATTGAACGGATCAACACTGCTGCTCTTGCGGTAGATGGCCTTCGGGTTCTCGACACGGCGCACCTGCATGATGGGCACGTCGCGGTACTCGACCTCCTTATCGTTGTCACTGAGATCTCGGAAATTCACCCGTTTCCCGGAGCCCTTTTCCCACAACGAAAGGCGAACCACGGCGCGGCGCATGAAGAAGGGATAGGGGGTGTTGCCGGTGAAGTCGGTTGCGGCGGCCAAGTTTTTCTGTCGCGTGTACATCGGCAGCAGCACGGTGGCCGAGCCGTCGGTATCGTATGTAACCTTATAGGTACCGTCACTCGACGAGCCATCGGTCACATCGTGAGCTTCTTCATCATAAGTACCCACATAACGCCCTTGACCTGAGGTCTCAGCAAGACTGTACGCCGAGTGACCTATTTTTTGTTTGATATAATAGGTTTCGAGCTTTGTGTTTGTCGCAGTTCCATATTTGTCATCCGGGTAGGGATCCGCGGACTCGGGCTGACGCAGGGAGAGGAAGCCCACATAATTCTGATCTTTGAATGTGGTCTCATATGCAGGCTCGTTCCATGCGAAGCCGTTGATATTGTTCCAATCTCCGATGGTCCATGCGGGGACTGTGTTTTTTTCATCGTTCCATGGATACCAACCGTTCTCAATGATTTCGGCACGGATGATATAGTTCTGCGTATTATTCTTGTCGCCTGTCACCACGCGGACAGGGAAGTTGATGTCCTGGCCGTAGAGGTATGAGATGTAGTATTGGTCGGGGGTGTAGAGGCTCGGGGTGGGTTCGGTGTAGGATATGTGCCAGTCGGCCTCGTTGGCGAAGCCGCGGAATTTGAGGGTAAGCTTGTAGTGGTAGTTGCGCTGTGCGTCGTAGTTGTAGGTGATGTCCTTGCCGAGCATGAATCGGTACTTGATGTTGCCGGCGGACATCTTCTCGGTGTTCTTCGAGATGTAGTATGCTGTGACCTCGATATAGGTGCCGTAGGGGATGCGGTCCTTGAAGTCGTTGGTGTAGTGTTCCTTATCGCCTGTGTCGGGGTTGTCGATGGATGTGCCTGTCTCGTCGGGAATCTGCTCTTTGAGGTAATCTTTCTGACCGGGGTAGTTGCCCTGCATATTCTCGAAGAAATATAAAGCATCATCAGTCTCCTTATGTTCAGGTGAGCCTGAAACCTCTGTTCCCTTCTGAAGTCTCAACCATCCTGTATATGTTGATGAATTGGTCTTTCCATCCCCATACCAGATAGTTTCTCCATCCTTTATCAGTTGATCGCTGTTGTCCGGAGTGTTATTCTCTCCAAGATAACAGGCATTAGGAATATCATGGATAGTGACAGATTTGATATACACCGTGACCGACTCTTTAAGTCCGGAGGGATCAAAAGCGATGGTTACCTTTGAGACAAGTCGTTTGA
>CAMWXQ010000273.1 GCA_947178235.1 uncultured Muribaculaceae bacterium | reverse complement strand
ACACTCGGTTGCGGGAACTTTTTTGTCTGTAACCCTCCCTTTAATCGCCATTAACCGGGTATTAACCGCTGTTTAATCGAATCGCTATCCCGGTTGTTAACTCCGCGGGCATATATTTGCAGTCGCAATCATTTCATTAATTCAGATATATGCCTTATCCAATCTACCGTGACCTCGCCCTCGCGGCGATGACCGCATTATCGTTCAGTGCCTCGGCAGCCCAGCCATACGAGGGTACCCCGCACAATGGCCCACACACCGTCACGTCGGCGGGTGTGACCGTCGAAGCCGAAGACTTCGACATTGGCGGATTCGACAAAACCTACCACTTCAAGGCGATCAAGTCGCGCCGCGGGAACAATCAGACCAACCCATATCGCAAGGATACGTCCGATGCAGATGCCCGCTTTGCCCCCGTCAATGACGGAGGTGATGGCCGCACTGTCCTCGGAAACATCGATGGCGAGGACTGGGCCTGTTATACCCTCGACGTCGCCGAGCCGGGCCTCTACGACATTATCGTCACGGGGAGCTGCGACGGCAATGCCAAATTCCATCTCACTCTCGACGGCAAGTCCATTGCGCGTGACAAGACCCTCCCCCGTGGTGGTTGGAAGTCGTACAACCCCGTGACCTACGCCTCAGTTCCTCTCTCGGCGGGTCGCCACGTGCTCCGGTGGTCACCCGTCGGAGGACAGAACGTAGACAAGTTCGAACTGGTCTACGCGGGCGAGTACAAGGATATTCCCGTCGAGGGTCTGTGGAGCGAGTCCAAGTACAATTACCCGCTCACGGATACCTACACGACCATGCCCCTCTTCGTCAAGTTCCCCTCGCCGATGTTCGGCCAGGAATTCGAGGGCAATCTCTACACCGCCGACCCCTCGGCCCATGTATGGGAATCGGATCCTAATACGCTCTATGTCTACGCCTCGCACGACATGGAGCCCATGCGTGGATGCGACCGCATGGACCGATACCACATATTCTCCACACAGGATATGGTCACCTGGACCGACCACGGCGAATTTCTCAATGCCGAGCAGGTCAATGCCGACGTCAGCCGACAGGTAGGTTTCACGGTTCACGGCGATGGCTTCATGTGGGCGCCAGATGCGGCCTACAACAAGCGCGACGGCAAGTACTACTTCATCTTCCCGCATCAGCAGTACACAATCGTCCGCGACCGCCACGAATATCCGAATGACAACTGCGAATACTGGCTTCACCTTCTCTATACCTCCGATACCCCCGTCGGCCCGTGGACATACAAGGGATTCATCACAGGCCGCGACGGCGAGTTGCTCCCCAAGACCATCGACCCCTGCATCTTTGTCGACGACGACGGCGAAGCCTACCTGTATATTTCGGGCGACCGCAAGGGCTGTTGGGCCGGGCGCCTCAATCCCGACGACTGGACCAAGCTTGTGGACGAGAACGTCGTGCCGCAGGTTGACCCCGAGTGTACCCTCCTCCCGACCTTCCACGAGGCTCCCTTCGTTTTCAAGAAGGATGGCATCTACTTCCTCACATACTCCGACGGCAACCCCATGAATCTCGGGGGCAATAAGCTCCTCTATGCCACATCCGACACTCCGCTGGGCCCGTGGACCCCACAGGGGCCATATATGAATCCCCACGGCGAGGACACCACCCACGGCTCGATCGTGTGGTTCAAGGGGCAGCCTTATCAGTTCTACCATACCGCCAATTATAGCGGCCAGGGTGCCCTCCGTTCGGTATGCTTCACTCCTGTCAATGTCCACGACGGCAAGATTGACATGATCAAGAATTTCGGCAAGCCCGGCAAGAAGGGGATCTTCACTCTATCCTCGCGCAAGCCTGCCGTGATTCCCGCCGAGGCTGTCAACCTCAATGACGCGGGCAAGCCCGAATCGCATCTCAGCTACTTCAAGCGCCCCGCCAACCAGGAGTTTGTGGCGCTTACCGACCAGACACGTCACCTCGAACTGCTCCCCAAGGGCGGAATCGCCAACATGGGTGTCAAGGAGTGGACACGCTACACCATTGACGTCAAGGAGCCGGGTAAGTATCAGATTACGCTCCGTGCCATGCGCAAGGCCCCCGACACACGCTTCTCGCTCGGGCTCGACGGAGTGTGGTTTGTACATAATGCCCTCCTCGACACCCCGCTCGACACATGGGCCGACCAGACGGTAGAGGCCGAGCTCCCCGAGGGCACATATTGCCTCGAATTCCGCAGCATGAACGGCTTGATAGACCTCAAAAGCATCACCTTCACCAAAGCCAACTCCGGGAAATAATATCATCCCAACCCCCATCCCGACGCAACCCCCAATCACGAGGGTTGCGTCTTTTTTATAAATAATTATGCAACTATCATGGTGGATTGTGCAACTGGAAATTCAATGTTTTTTTACTAACTTTGTAACTTGAACCAATTCTATCACAGAAAGTAACCATGCTGAAAAAAGCAAGACAGCTCGTGGCTGCCCTCAGCTTTGTGCTCGTCACACTCCTCTTCGTAGACTTCACCGGTACCGCCCTCAGATGGTTCGGTTGGTTGGCCAAAATCCAGTTCCTCCCCGCACTGATGGCCCTGAACCTCGTCGTTGTCTTCGGTCTCATTCTCCTTACTCTCCTGTTCGGGCGTCTCTACTGCTCGGTCATCTGTCCCCTCGGCATCATGCAGGACGGTTTCGGATGGCTCGGCAAGCGTGCGCGCAAGAACCGTTACACCTACTCCGCGCCCAAGTCTCTGCTCCGCTACATCATGTTGGCCCTGATGGTTATAGCCATCATTGGCGGGGTAGGGGCCTTTGTCGCTCTCTTTGCACCTTACAGTGCCTATGGCCGTATCGCCCAGAGCATCCTCGCTCCCGCGTGGGCGTGGCTCAACAATCAGCTTGCCGCATGGGCCGAGGCCCGCGAGTGTTATGCTTTCTATTCCGTTGACCTTTGGATGCGCGGTGGTTTGGTGCTGACTGTCGCGT
>CAMWXQ010000272.1 GCA_947178235.1 uncultured Muribaculaceae bacterium | reverse complement strand
AGTGTGCGCGAGGCGATGCCCCTCTGCTCGGCGATTCCAACGGAGTCGAGGGCTCCCCACCGGCCTGCGGTATTCTTGTCCACGAGGCGGCAGAGTGATCGGAGCATCTTGCCCTCGCGGGTGATTGTCCGCAGCGAGACGGCGCGGTCGAGTTCGCGCAGCAGCGCCTTGGTGTACTTGGAGGATGCGAGGACGCGGGCTCCGTGGCGTCCGATGTGGTTGATGAATATGGGGGTCAGCGAGTCGGGATAGCTTCTGAGGTTGGCCGTGGGTGTGGGGTAGGGCATGGCCGAGCCCGCGCACTTGGCAAAGCTGTAATTGGTGGCCGTCGGGTCGGCGGCTCCCGCCACTCCGAAGCCAAACAATATTAAAAGTGTCGCAAAAATATATTGTATTCTTGTCATATCGGACCTTTTTGAGTAGTTTTGTACCCTCAAAGTTAGTTCAAAAATGGAAAAACTCCAAAATATTGAAAACATAATTGCGTCGGGAGACCTCAGTCGAGCCGTGGAGGCCCTCACGGAGATGATTAACAATGGATCCGAAGGTCTCGATGATCTCTACTTCCGCCGCGGTAAGCTCTACTGGCGGCTCGGTCGGCGAAGCGAGGCAACCTCGGACTATATGAAGGCCGTG
Organism: uncultured Muribaculaceae bacterium; assembly: GCA_947178235.1. GTDB lineage: Bacteria > Bacteroidota > Bacteroidia > Bacteroidales > Muribaculaceae > Duncaniella. The sequence goes on along the minus strand of CAMWXQ010000272.1, from coordinate 2,340 downwards.
GCTCTCAATTCCGACTCTCCCGCAGCCCGTGCCCTCGAAAACGCCCGCGACATCGAAGCGTTCTTCAATCCGGATCTGTATAATCCGTGATATAAAAATAGCTATTATAGCTACGGCAGCTATAATAGCTATTATAATATTGTGGGTATCAGAACCTGTATGCCAGGGTGAGGACGAGCGAGTTGTTGTTGTCGGTGACCTTGGCCTGGGGTGCAATCACGAGGTAGTGGGGCTCGGCGTTCTCGTTGTAGTCCGTGAAGGCGTGGTAGTCGCTCTTGCGAGTGCGATGGACGTACGCGAGGTCGGCGGAGAAAGCCTTGTAGCGGTATCCGAGGCCGCAGGTGATGTACTGGGTCGAACGATCGAGGGTGAATGAGGGCTGCGTGGCCGTGTCGTCGGGATTGGAGGTGTAGACATAGGTCGCCTGTGACCCTTCGGGATCGAGGAGGCTCTTCTGTATCGGTGTAGTCTCGTAGCTGTAACCTGCACGGACACTGAACGCGGGGGTCACGCGATACTCGGCACCGACGCGGATGGTGTTCGTGGCCTTGAAATAGGTCTTCACGTCATCGTTGAGGTCGTTGTATGCGAATCCCGAATTGTTCTTGAAGCTCACCTTGTCCATACCCTTGAACTCGTAGTCGAGGCTGATGATGGCGCGGCCGCCGATGACCCCCGCGATACCTGCGTTGAGGCGCCACGGAGCATTCATCTTCCATGTCACATAGTCGGCCTCCGATGTGTAGCTGCCGTTGAAGTATTGACCCTGGGGATAGGTCGGGGACTGGTAGTTGTAGCCCACTACGGCCTGGCTCTCGGTCGTGAGCGAGTACCATGTAGGGGTCTGTACGGCGAGGCCGATGCGCAGTTCGTTTATGGGCTTGAAGATAAGGCCGAACTTCACGTTGAAGCCTGTTCCGTAGATATGTTTCCAGTTGGACATTCCCCACGAGGCCGAGCCTGTGGTGTAGCTGTCTGCCGTCGCGTCGGGCACGAGGGCACCCGAGCTGAACGATTCATAGTAGTCGGCGGTCTGCTTGTAGTTGAGGTCTGTGATGCCGAAGCCGACACCCCAGTAGACGGTGTTCTGGACGTTGCCCGCAAAGTTGATGCTATACTCGTCCACATGGCCTGTCTCGCGAATCATGTAATCGGCCGATCCCGGGGCGGTGCCGTCGTAGTCGTAGAGACCCGTGTACGAGTTTGCGCCGGGGGCTGTCGGGTTGATGCCGTAGGCGTTGTAGAAGAGGATGCTCGACCAGGGGGCTGACGAGTCGAAGAAGGGGTTGTAATTGCCCGAATTACCGGGGTCGGCGAGGGCAGTATTCTCCCATCCGTCAGCGGTCGTGTAGTCGGCCACGAGGTTGGTGTATGAGGTCTGCAGGTTGTTGGTGAGCTTGCCCCCGTATGTGCGGTTGAACGATGCCGTCCTCGAATAGCTCACGCCCCAGTTGAAGTAGGGCATCACATCCGAGTTGAGGGCGATGGCACCTGCGTAGCCGAAGTTGTTGCACGCGAACCGTGTCGAGCTCTGCTTAGCGCCGAAGCCGTCCGCCTCAGACTTGGCCGAGAGCATATCGAGACCGAGGGTCAGGCCGACCTCGCTGCTGCGGTATATGCCCAGTCCCGCGGGATTCTGATTGAACGATGAGATGTCGCCGCCGAGAGCGGTGAACGCTCCTGCCATAGACATGAAGCGGGCAGTACCGCGCAGGTCAGACTGAGAGATGGTCATGCCGTCCATTGCCGTCTGTCCGAAGGCGCAGAGGGGGAGGGCAGCGAGCACAGTAGCCAAAATGGTCTTGTTCATAGCTTGTGTATGCTGTGGTGGGATGAAGTTTCAGAGATGAGTATCACGGGGATCAGTGACGTCCACGGCCTCCGCCGCTCGAACGTCCGCCACCCGAGGAGTGGCCGCTGCCGCCGCCCCATGAGCTTCCGCCCGACGAGCGTGAGGGTGTCGAGTAGCTTCCGCTGCCGTATCCGTTCGAGCGTCCGCCGTTGGTCGTGGCAGGGCGGTTGTCGTTCTGCGAGCCCTGGTTGGTCATGCCGCCTGTCGAGGGTCGGCCCGAGTTGCCGGTCGAGGGTCGGGTCGTGGTTCCAGCCCCGGGGCGTCCCGAGGTGCCTGTCGAGGGGCGTCCGCTGACGCCTGTGTTGCCGGGGCGGTAAGAGTTGGTGCCCGTGGAGCCCGGATGGCGGTTGCCGACGGTGCTTCCAGAGCCGAGACCGGGTCGCCCGCTTGTGCCGACGGGGCCTGTCGCAGTGTTGCCGGGTCTGTGGCCTGCAATGCTGCCCGGGTGACGGCCCGAGGAGGGGCGTCCTCCGCCCCAACCCCACGAT
>CAMWXQ010000271.1 GCA_947178235.1 uncultured Muribaculaceae bacterium | reverse complement strand
GCCTTATATTCGGTGCGCTTCAGGGGCTTGAAGCCGAATTTGGGGAGACGGCGCTGGAGGGGCATCTGACCACCTTCGAAGCCTATCTTGCGGCTGTAACCCGAGCGGGACTTGGCACCCTTGTGGCCGCGGGTGGATGTACCGCCCTTGCCGGAGCCGGGACCACGGCCGATGCGGGTCTTGGTCTTCACGGAGCCTGCGGCGGGCTTGAGATTGCTTAATTCCATTGTTCTTTCGTATTAAGAATTCTGTGTATGGATCTGTGGATTGGACGGTGGGGAGCGCCGTGTCAGGCCTCCTTGACCTCTACGAGGTGGTGTACGGCCTTGACCATGCCGCGGATCGAGGGGTTGTCCTCGTGCTCTACGGTGTGGTTCATCTTCTTGAGGCCGAGTGCGTCGAGAGTGCGCTTCTGCACGGCGGGTGCGTTGATGCGGCTCTTGATCTGGGTGATTTTGAGTTTAGCCATTTCGGAAGTGGGTTGGGTTAGCCGTTAAACACTTTGTCGAGCGAGACGCCGCGGTTCTGGGCGACCTGGGCGGGCGAGCGCATCTCGCCGAGGGCTGCGATGGTGGCCTTGACGAGGTTGTGGGGGTTCGAGGAGCCCTTGCTCTTGCAGAGGACGTCGGTGACGCCGACGCTCTCGAGGACGGCACGCATGGCGCCGCCGGCCTTCACGCCCGTACCGTGGGATGCGGGTTTGAGGATGACGCGCGAGCCGCCGAACTTGGCTGCCTGCTCGTGGGGGATGGTGCCCTTGTGCACGGGGACCTTGATGAGGTTCTTCTTGGCTGCCTCCACGCCCTTGGCGATGGCGGCCTGGACTTCGTTGGCCTTGCCGAGACCCCAGCCTACGATGCCGTTCTCATTGCCGACGACGACGATGGCGGCGAAGGTGAAGGTGCGGCCACCCTTGGTGACCTTGGTGACGCGGTTGATGGCCACGAGGCGGTCCTTGAGGTCGAGGTCGCTTGCAGACTTGACTTTGTTGTTCTTTGTTGCCATTCTATGTATGGTTGCGGGAGGTTAGAATTTGAGACCGCCGTTGCGGGCAGCGTCGGCCAGGGATTTGACACGGCCGTGGAAGAGGTAGCCGTTGCGGTCGAAGACGACTTCGGTGACGCCAGCCTCGAGGGCCTTCTTGGCGATGGCCTCGCCCACCTTGGCGGCGATTTCACACTTGGTGCCCTCCTCGATGCCCTTGGAGGAGGTTGCGCAGATGGTCTTGCCGGCGAGGTCGTCGATGAGCTGGACGTAGATCTGCTTGTTGGAGCGGAAGACGCTCATGCGCGGACGCTCGGCGGTGCCTGAAATCTTGCCGCGGATGCGGGCCTTGATTTTGTTGCGACGTTGTATCTTAGAAACCATAGTTTTCTGTGTACGGGGTTATTATTTAGCACTTGCCGACTTGCCCGACTTGCGACGGATGACTTCGCCGACAAACTTGATACCCTTGCCCTTGTAGGGTTCGGGCTTGCGGAGCGAGCGGATCTTGGCGCATACCTGGCCGAGGAGCTGCTTGTCGTCGCTCTCGAGGATGATGAGGGGGTTCTTGTTGCGCTCGGTCTTGGCCTCGACCTTTACCTCGGGGGGGAGCTTTATGAAGATGGCGTGGGAGTAGCCGAGCGAGAGCTCGAGCACCTGGCCGGAGGATGTGGCGCGGTAACCCACACCGACGAGCTCCATCTCCTTGCGGTAGCCGGTGGATACGCCTACTACCATGTTGTGGACGAGTGCGCGGAAGAGGCCGTGCTGTGCGCGGTGCTCGCGGTCGTCGCTGGGGCGGGTGAGGGTCACGTGGCCGTCGGCCACTTCTACCTTGATGTCGGGGTTAACTTTCTGGGTGAGGGTGCCCTTGGGGCCCTTGACGGTGACTACGTTGTCGGCGTCTACGGTGACGGTGACGCCAGCGGGGATCTCAATGGGAGCTTTACCTATACGTGACATGTTCTGTGTTCTCCTTATTGATTAGTAAACGTAGCAGAGCACTTCGCCTCCTACCTTGAGGTCGCGTGCCTTCTTATTGGTCATCACACCCTTGGATGTGGAGAGGATGGCGATGCCGAGGCCGTTGAGGACGCGGGGCATGTCCTTGTAGCCGGTGTAGCGGCGGAGGCCGGGACGGGATACGCGCTCGAGGGCCTTGATGGCGTTGACCTTGTCTACGGGGTCATATTTGAGGGCGATCTTGATGGTGCCGGCGGGGTTTTCGCCTTCCTCGAATTTGTAGTTGAGGATGTAGCCTTGTTCGAAGAGGATCTTGGTGATCTCCTTCTTCAAGTTTGAGGCGGGGATCTCGACCACACGGTGGTTGGCCTTGATGGCGTTCCTCAATCTTGTCAGATAATCTGCTATGGGATCAGTCATTTTATTTGATGATTTTAAATTGATTCGGGAGTCCCGAACAATATTTAATTTTCACACTTTGGCCAGCACTTTGGGGTTAACTGAGCAACGAGTGCGCGGTTTTTTTGGATTGATGATTGGTCCGGCCTCGGGGGCGGCGGCGAGTCCGGGAGTCCGATGCTCCGGAGCCGCCGTCGAGCCGGGGGCTTGGTTTCTGCTTACCAGCTTGCCTTACGCACGCCCGGGATAAGACCAGCGGAGGCCATTTCACGGAACTGGATGCGGCTGATGCCGAACTGGCGCATATAGCCTTTGGGACGCCCGGTGATGGAGCAGCGGTTGTGCAGGCGCACTACCGAGGCGTTCTTGGGCAGAAGCTGCAGTTTCTGGAGGCTTTCATAGTCGCCGGCAGCCTTGAGGGCGGCCTTCTTGGCGGCATATTTGGCTACCAGTTTTGCGCGCTTTACCTCGCGGGCTTTCATGGATTCTTTTGCCATATTGCTCGATTCAGTTGTTTAAAGTGTGGATCAATTGTTTTTCTTGAACGGAAAGCCAAATTACTAGAGCAGGGCAAGACCCTCAGCTGACTCTTATACACAACTAACGCTGCCGACGAAAATCCTTGTGTAGATCT
>CAMWXQ010000270.1 GCA_947178235.1 uncultured Muribaculaceae bacterium | reverse complement strand
ATCACAGTGTCATTCTCCTTGCGTGCGCGGCTCACGAGCGAGAGGTGGCCGTCGTGGAGCGCGCCCATTGTGGGCACGAGGCCGACCGAGCCCTTGGCGCGGGCTTCGCGGGCCTTGTTCTGCAATTCAGCGACAGTGCGAATTATTTCCATTTCAGAGTTTTCTGTTTTTTTGAAGGTGAGCCACCCGAAGCCGCTCAGAATCGTCGGCGCACAGGTAGCCAATTTCAAGGTGCAAAGGTAAGGATTATTCCCAAAAGGAGCAAGAGTTTTCGGAATAAATCCCCCTGCACGAAAACCGAGATGATTTTCCCATAATCTGTATTATGTTAAATTACATCATTGGGAATGGAGAGGGATTGGAAAGACGGGCGGAAAAACGATCTTTTTCTGCCCCGCCCCATGAGCCTCCGAAGGAGGCGTAAGCTATGGTAGGCCCCCGCCTCGGCGGGGGTTGAAATGCCGAACAAAAAAACGCGGCCCCCGAAGGGGGTCGTGGAGCACATTAATCTGTATCCGTGGTATTCCACGACCCCCTTCGGGGGCCGGGATGATGGGTATGTCCATATATACCCCCGCCAAGGCGGGGGCCTACCATAGCCTCCGCCTCCTTCGGAGGCTCATGTGACTAATATTAACGGCTTAGGCTACTTATTCCATATTCAAATTTTTCCCCACAAATCGGCATTATCGCACTATAGTGGCTGTTTTTGTGTCGTAACTTTGCGGTGTAAAACCCACATCACTATGAACAACCACTCCCAAACCGCCATGAAACTCCCTCAGCCTAAGCTCCGGGTTTCACAAAAAGTCTATGTCAAGGTCATGGAGGCCGCTCTCGACGAAGCCGTTTTCATGAACCACGAGGATGGCATGAAGCTCTTCAACGCAGTCCGCAACTATCTCTCGTCAACCGTGAACGCTCCCGGCCCCGACACTCCTATTTTCGAGAAGTTCCGCCGCTTCCGCGACTATATCGACAAGGCTGCCGACCGCTCGTCGAAGGCACGTGCCGCAGCCCAACGCAGACGCGAACGCCGCGATGCTCAGCAGGCTGCCGTGAAGGCCGTTGCTCCCGAGCCCGCACCCGCGCCACAACCCATTTACAATCAAGAGGTTGACATCAAAGTCATTTCCACTCCTATTCCGCAGAGGACTGAGTACAAACTTCGGTCAAACTGGATCTGAGCCTTGCGTGCGTCTCCTCTGATGCTCCATATTCGAATGCGGCGATGCATCCATCCTTGCCCACGACTATTGTCAGCGGGTACCCTCTGTGGCCGATATAATCTGTGAATTGCTTGTCTCCGACGAGGTGTGTCCAATTGAAATCCACCTTGTCGAGCACCTGCCGTGTGACCTCGGGGGTCTCATAGGTAGCGGAGAAGAACATCACTTCGGGAAATTCGTCTTTCCACTTCGAGAGCTCGGGCATCTCGGCCCGACATGGCCCGCAACCTGTGTACCACAGATTCAGCACCATGACTTTCCCCTCAACATCTTTCTCTGTCCATGTACGGCTATCGATGTCCGTGGCTGTGAAAGCGGGGAACCTGTCCCCTACCCTCAGCTCTTTGGCGGCTTTGGCAGCCTCCGATCTGTCGACAGCCTCGGCGAAGCGGCGCAGGAGCTCGGCACCCTCCTTGACATCCGTCATCGGGACAGTGTCATTGAGAGCAGCGGCGGACAATGGCTTAGAGATGACGAGGCCGAGTGCCTTCGAGCCTTCGGGGGTACTCACGGTGATCATCTTCTTCACGTTCTTCACGGCTACCCCCTTCGGGAGCGACTTGAAGAAGTGTCCATCGGCAATGAAAAGCCGATCGGCCCCATGAACAGCGAGTGTAGCCGAAGCTATGGCCACGGCAGCGAAAAACAGTCTCTTTTTCATATGTTAAATATGTGGATTATTCGACCTCTTTGAGGATAAAGGGGAAGTTCATCTTGGCGTCCTCGATGGAGATGTTCTCCCACTTACCGTACCACACGCCGCTCACGAGCAGCACGAGTTTCTCGGCGGCGAGCGCCCCTGGCTTGTTCTCGATATGCAGTTTGATCGTGGGCTCAGTCCCATGCGAGGCTCCCCAGTAGACACGCTGAGCTATCGAACTGAGGCTCGAATTGGGCGAGGATGTCTTGGCCGAGGCGGCGAGGGTCACGTCGAGATACGAGGCTGTCCCCAACGAGGGTCGCCAATACAATTCGGAAGCGGGTACGGGCAGGTCGTGGCCGTCGTCAGACTTGACGGTGAAGCTCCTGTCATACACTTCGCCGTTGGTCGACGTCCCGTGTACGGTGACGGCGACGGTCGCCTCACATTCGAGCTCGGGTATCTCATCGAAGAGTATCCGCGAGATATTGTCAGCTATGATGATGCTCGCGTCGCGATGGTCTTTCTGAACGAGGTCGCCCCATACGGCAAAGTTGAGCCGACCGGGAGTGATATAGTTGAGCGGCACGCGAAATTCGAGCTCTTCGCCCGAATACGGCTTGGTGAGCAGCTGGCGGTCGTCGACCATCAGACGGATATTGCGAAGTATGACACCCTTCGGCGCCTTCATATTGAGATCCGAGACACGGACGACGAGCTCCTGCGAGCGTTCGATCCATGTATTGGCAGGTGTTACAGAGATTGTTGCGTCGATCTTGACGGCCTCTGTGTTGATAGCCCCCAACTCGGGATTGTCGTGGTCGAGACAGGACACGAGCATGAGCGGGAAGAGGATGAGAGTGAGTAATTTTTTCATTGCTTTTTCGGTAGGTTCATTATTCAGATTGGTGTCGCAAAATTAGCAATTATTTTTGTTAAAGTAACCCAATAATGAAAATTACCCCCCCCCGATTGTTAAATTGCGTTAAAATCCATTGGCAATCCCCCTCTCCGACCTCAAATTTGACTGTAACACGAAAAAGTCGTAACTTTGCATATATGATTTTTCCAGAGAAGATAGAACAAAAGATAGGTTTCGCGACGGTGCGCGAGCA
>CAMWXQ010000269.1 GCA_947178235.1 uncultured Muribaculaceae bacterium | reverse complement strand
CCCTCAGCGTCGGGGGGACAGGAAATTACAGCAGCGGGTACTGTTGAGGAATCTCACCTCTATTCCCTTTTGATGCTCTCTCAGCCGCGCCTCTGCGCGACAGAGCAACCATTTCGGGCACAAAGGTACGGATAATTTCTGAAACTCCCAACTCCCGACCTGAAAATCACCCCCGCGGGTGTAACGTAACACCCTCGGGGACGATACAGAGTGTTACGTAACGGCCGTGTACCGTCTCCCGAGTGTTACGTTACAGGGGGGTACTGCGCATTTTTTTCGTGACAAGTCGGCATTATCGCACCATCGGGGCCCCTTTCGTGTCGTACCTTTGCAGTGCGGGAGGACAAACATCCCCCTCCCGAACACAATACACTATGACACACACCGACACACCCGCTCCCCTATGGGAGAGTGGGAAGGGAGACCGTACCCTACCCATCGTAGGGCCCATACTGAGTATCAAGAATGTCATGCGCGGAGGCTCTGCCCCGAGCATATCCAAGCCTGCGAAGCCATCGGAGCCTTCGCCTAACTTCATGGCAGGGCGTATGCTCTCGGGCGACCAGATAGCCCGCATGGCCGAGCTGTCGACCGATCAGCTCCGCCTCTGCGGACCCCTGTGGTTCGAGGGTGAGATATGTATCCTCTTCGCGGACACCAACGTGGGCAAGTCCATCCTCGCCGTACAGATCGCCGACCTCGTCGCACGAGGCGTAGGATATGACACGGGTCTGCCCGAACTGCGTCCCGAGACACTGTCCCAACCTGTCGTCTACGCCGACTTCGAGCTGTCGACCCAGCAGTTCGCACGCCGATACACGTGTGACCGCGAGGAATTCGGCGAGACCGAGAGAGAAGCCTACCACTTCTCGCCCAACTTCTTCCGCTACGAGCTCTCGTACGGCGACGTGGACGATGACATCTCAGACCTGCCCATGTCCGAGCAGATCATGCGCGACCTCGAGGAGGCCGTCCGCACCCACGGGGCCAAGATACTGGTAGTCGACAACATCACCTTCATGGCCTCGGGGACAGAGACCGCCTCGGAGGCAATGCCCCTGATGAAACGCCTCGTCCGTCTCAAGAAGCAGTACGGCCTGAGCATACTCCTGCTCGCCCATACCCCGAAGCGATGCCTCTCGAACCCGCTGACGCGCAACGACCTGCAAGGCTCCAAGATGCTCATCAACTTCGCCGACTCGGCCTTTGCCATCGGCGAGAGCACGCGCGACAAGACCCTGCGGTACATCAAACAGATCAAGCAGCGCAACTGCGAGGCCGTCTACGACGGGCGCAACGTCCTACAGGTACAGCTGATGAAGACAGGGCCCTTCCTCGGCTTCGCCTCGCGCGGGACATCCTCCGAGGAGACCCATCTGGCCGACAAGTTCGCCCCCTCGGGCGGTGCCGACGGCGGACAGGCCGAAGATGTACGCCAATACCGCGCCCAGGGGATGTCATACAGACAGATAGCCGAGACGATGGGCATCAGCCACATGAAGGTCAAGCGCCTGTGTGACCGCCTCGGCCTGTCGGCACAGGACTGAGCCCCGGCAGAGTGTAACGTAACACCCGCGGGACGGTACAAGGGTGTTACGTTACACTCCGTACCGCTCCCCGCGGTGTTACGTTACAGGGGCGCCCTCCCCGACGGCAGCGAAAGACCGAATTTTCGCACCCATCGACCCCCGAAGTCAAAAAAAGATGCACGCGGACGCTGAAAAGAGGAAAAAAATCACTACCTTTGTGGGAATTTTGTCCCCGGGCACACTCCCCCTCTCCGGAGCAGCTCACTCCCGTAGTATCCCAACCTTCACATTCCTCTATGATTGAAGAAGACCGCATTATCAAGATTGACATAGAAAACGAGATGAAGAGCGCCTACATCGACTACTCGATGTCGGTGATAGTGTCGCGCGCCCTCCCCGACGTGCGCGACGGCCTCAAACCGGTACACCGCCGCGTGCTCTTCGGCATGAACGAGATGGGCAACACCGCCGACCGCCCCCACAAGAAGTCGGCCAACTGCGTCGGCGAGGTCATGGGTAAGTACCATCCCCACGGAGACTCGTCCATCTACGGCACCGTAGTCCGCCTCGCCCAGCCCTGGGCCATGCGCTACTGCCTCGTCGACGGCCACGGCAACTTCGGATCGGTCGACGGCGACGGCGCCGCCGCCATGCGTTACACCGAGGTACGCCTCGCCCGCCTCGGCGAGGAGATGCTCGCCGACATCGACAAGGAGACCGTAGACTTCCAGCCCAACTACGACAACTCGCGCGTCGAGCCCGTCGTGCTCCCCACGCGGTACCCCAACCTGCTCGTCAACGGCGCCTCGGGCATCGCCGTCGGCATGGCCACCAACATGCCCACACACAACCTCGGCGAGGCCATCAACGCCTGCGTCGCATACCTCGACGACCCCGACATCGACGTCGCAGGGCTCATGAAACACATCCCCGCCCCCGACTTCCCCACCGGAGGCACCATATACGGCTACGCAGGCGTCAAGGAAGCATACGAGACAGGCCGCGGACGCGTCGTCATCCGCGCAAAGGCCGAGATCGAGACCGAGAACAACCACGAGAACATCGTCGTCACCGAGATACCCTACAACGTCAACAAGGCCGAGCTCATATCCTACATCGCCGACCTCGTCAACGACAAGAAACTCGACGGCATCGCCGACATCGCAGACCTCTCCAACTACAAGGGAATGCGAATCGTCATCAAGCTCAAGGCCGACGCCAACGCCAACGTCGTCCTCAACAAGCTCTACAAGATGACCCAGATGCAGGCCTCGTTCTCGGTCAACAACGTCGCCCTCGTCGGCGGACGCCCCCGCACACTCAACCTCCGCGACCTCATCAAGGAATTCGTAGCCCACCGCCACGACGTCGTCGTCCGCCGCACACGATTCGAACTCCGCAAGGCCCGCGAGCGCGCCCACATCCTCGAAGGCCTCATCATAGCCTCGCAGAACATCGACGAGGTCATC
>CAMWXQ010000268.1 GCA_947178235.1 uncultured Muribaculaceae bacterium | reverse complement strand
GCCGGGGGATTCGGGGCGGTGAACAGGTCGGTGGCGCGCAGGGGCGTCGAACCAACCTTCACCACGAGGTCGTCGGCACTGCCGAGATTCCCCTCGGGATAGGCACCGAAGTTGTTCTTGGTTGCCGAGAACGGCGCGCTTGTGAAGATTCCGTTATCGGTCAGATGCGCATCGCGGCACCCTACCGAGTAGTTGTCCTTGATGTCGTATGTCACCGAGGTACGGATGTCGGCGCCGCCGCTGTGGAGCGTGCGTGCATCGTCATCTGTGGCGAGGACAATCAGATTGCGCTTGAACGAGATCTTCGATCCATCGGGGAGGAAGCGCAGGTCGAAGAAGTAGCGCCCCGTCGAGCGGGTCGAGAAGTTCACGAACGTGTTGTTCTCGACAGTGATGTTCCACTTGTCATCCTCGGTCCATAGGAGTTCCTTGTTGTTGTCGGACAGGAAAGAGGTACGCGGCGAGTCATAGATGGTATTGTTGGTGAACCGGAAGTCCTTGAACATATTCTGATTCGTAACTCCAAGGCCAGCGAACCATGCATACCCGCGGCCATTGGTGTCATAATAGCCGCAGTCATAGAATAGGCAGTTGTCCACCGTCAGATGGTCAATGATAATATCTCTGTTTCCTTGCAGACGCACGAAACCGCGGATGAATCCCGAGAATGTGCAGCCGCGAAGTTCGAGGGCCTCGAACTCCACGCCGTTTGCCCCTCCATTGTAGCTGTTGATGAAGTAGTTGCCCGTCGCACTTCCGTCGCCGAAGTTCTTGGCTTCGGAGTTGGTGAAATCTATGTTCTCGAATACAATCTTACCCACAGTCACAAGCCCGCTGATGGCGATCTCTCCAGGTTCCAGAGGACCGTTCAGCAAGAACGGATTATTGGCGGTGGCATCCACCACAGCCCGCTTGCCTGCTGCAGCTTCGTTGGGATCGGTGCGCAGTGTATAGCCATATTTCAGCGTGGCACTCTGCGGCAGGAGATAGGTCTTGTCGCCATGCAGGTTGATGATGGCACCTTCCGAGGGTGACCCCTCATCGCCCGCATTCATAGCCATGAGATAGTTGGACAGGTTGGGCTCGCCTGACGAGTATGTCTCAAACCACTGGTCAAGCTGATCGGCTGTGATCTCTTCGGGTCCGGTGGGTATACGTACCATGGCCGTGTTGTAGGGTGCATCATACTTGGGCTTCGAGCTGTTGATGAGCGCCACGTTATAGATAGCACCGGGTGTGAGCCCGCTTATGGTCTTGGTGCCCGCAGCCTTGTCGGCATCGGTCAGCTCGACCTCGGTGTTCACATTGCCCGTCTCACGGACCTCGGTGAGGCGCACTTTGTCGGCAACGAACTTCCCGTCTACCACATCGAAGTTCTCCTTATACTTGTCATCCGTGCAGGTGAGGTCAAAGACAATCGTGAATCCGTCCTCTTTGCGGCTTGATACTCTGAGTACATCGGGCACCTCGTATCTCCACTCGGTTGTCACCGTATATACAGGCTGAGGACTGAAATTGAAGCGACCCGAGAACTCTGAGCTCAACTCGGGATTGGTGGGGTGGATGGCGCGAACACGGAACCTATATGCAGAATTGTATGCACACCCGTTGAGTTTACAGGATGTGCCTGCGGCAGTCACTTTCGTGATCCTGTTCTCGGCGGGGTCATCGATTTCCAGCTCATACCCGTCGGCCCCCTCGATCGGAGACCATTCGAGGTTGATATTGTTGAGACCTTCGAGCTTGCTGGTCGAGGCCATGAAGTAAGGGGTAGCGAGCTGACCCGCGGGACGGAAAGAGAGAACTCCTTTCAATACCGGGGCTCCATCCCAACTGGGAAGAATCTGATAGACGCGCGTATACATCCTCTCATCAGTCGGATCCGAGGAGTTCTGTCGCGAATACTTGTCGACGACTCTAACAGTACCCTTCAATCCCCCTCCGGGGTTGATGGTGATTTCGATCTGATCCACGCTGCTCAGTACAGTCTGGCCCCAATAATGCATGGTTTCGTCGAGGGTCAGCACATCGGGTACGACGTCCGCAGCCGCCATGGGTAGGGCCGATGCCAGGGCAAGGGCCCCGAGGGATTTGTGTGCTTTCATTTCTTGGTGATTTTGAGTTGGGCGGTGGGACAAGAGATGATATATACACCCGCGGGCAGGTCGGCGAGCGAGAGGGTCAGCGAGGCATCCCCCTTGACCATGGGGACACTGAGGCGGTGGCCGTTGAGGTCATAGACCCCTGTCTCGGCACAACCCTCGCCGGAGACGACTATCTCACCCCCGCCGACGGTGGTGATGCGGGCCTTCGACGTAGCGGTCACCTCGTCGAGCGACGAGAAATCGTGCTCCTCGAAGGTGAAATAGTTGAGGTCAGTGGCCTCGTAGGTGTATGTGTCCTCTTGGTTGTCCGACTTGGGGACAGTCACGGTGAGGGTTTCGGGCCCGATCTTCATGAAGGCCTTCCCCTCAGCCTCGGGAGTCGCGCCCGTCACATTGACGTAAGCCGTAGCCCCCTGGTTGAAGTAGAGTGTCAGATATGTCAGCGTCTCCGCATGGAGCGACCCGCAGAGAGCCATGACAACACCGACAAACAGCGGTTTCAAGGTGTGCATTGTGGAATGATTGGTGATTGGTTAAAGAAAAATAGTCATCAATATAAATAACTGACTACAAAGGTAGTGAAATTACCCCCCCCGAAAAATATTTTTAATATCTTTAACACCTTTTAACCCGTATTCCCCTACGCACCGACCATCCGCGACCCCATCCCCCCATCAGTAGAGCCACCTCCGGGGCTCATCAGTATTATATGCTCCGCCTCCGCGGGCTTAAAAGCCCGCGGTTACCCAGATTCAGCCCCTCACGGGGCTGACACACTACGCCGTCTCCCGCCTCCACGGGCTTAAAAGCCCGCGGTTACCCAGATTCAGCCCCTCGCGGGGCTGCACACACCCCCCACGCCCACCTCGACACATCCACCCCCATGCCCCGAGA
>CAMWXQ010000267.1 GCA_947178235.1 uncultured Muribaculaceae bacterium | reverse complement strand
CGTTCTCCTGGTGGCTGTGGAAGAAGGGAACGGCTACACCGGTGGGGAGTGTGCCGAAGGAGATTTCGCACGAAGTTGCGCCGGTGGCGTCCTTCACAAACTGCTTGCCCTCGAATGTGCCGAGGGGGCCGACAGATGCGTGGGCAAACTTTGCGCCCTTGTTGAGTGTCTTGATTTCGCTCATGATTTTTGATATGTTAGAGTTAATGATTAACTTTGCGGCGGAAAGCTGCTATCTTTCCGATAGTGCAAAGGTAATACCTTATTTCCATTCAAACAATACGTTACGAGCGAGATATAAACTTACCTCGGAGAAAGTAAAATTGACAATCAAACGATTAAAATATGAACGAAGGTCTGAAAAAATTTGCCGATACCGCGCATTGCCCTGTCCGCAATGTTATTTCGCGCTTCTCGTCGAAGTGGGCCATGCTCATACTGAGTGTGCTCGCCGAGAACGGCCCGACGCGGTTCAATGCCATCGGCAAGGCTCTGCCCGACATCTCGCCGAAAGTCCTCACCTCCACACTTAAAACCCTCGAAGAAGATCGCCTCGTACACCGCGAGATGTTCTCCGAGATTCCTCCTCGGGTCGAATACTCTCTTACACGGAAGGGCGAGAGCCTCATACCCATCCTAAACTCCTTGATCGCCTGGGCTATCGAGAACCGATGACCCGAAAGTCTAAAAAAACAAACCGAGGAGCCGTGCCCTCAGCGGGGCGACTCCTCGGTCGTGTTGTCTTACCTGGATTCGAACCAAGACAGGCAGAACCAAAAACTGCAGTGCTACCATTACACCATAAGACAATCCTTGCTGCCCAAGGAGGCGAATAACCTCCCTAAGGCAGTGCAAAGGTAGACATTATCGGCGAGTTTGCCAAATTTTTCAGTCGGAATTTTAATTTCAGACCTTTTAGGGCCCATTTCGCCGATAATGAGTGGGCATCAACCGTACTGGATTGTACCGTCGGGATTGCGGTACTGGTCGAAACTCTTCTCGTACTGGTCCATGGCGCGGAGACTCATACCCATCGATGAGAAGCCGCCATCGTGGTAGAGGTTCTGCATGGTGACCTTGCGGGTGAGGTCGGAGAAGAGAGTGATGCAGTAGTCGGCACACTCGTCGGCGGTAGCATTGCCGAGGGGGGACATACGGTTGGCGAAGTCCATGAGCGACTCCATACCCTTGACGCCGCTGCCTGCGGTGGTCGCGGTGGGCGACTGGGAGATGGTATTGATGCGCACCTGCTTTTCGCGTCCGTAGATGTACCCGAAGCTGCGGGCGATGGATTCGAGCAGAGCCTTGGCGTCGGCCATGTCGTTGTAGCCGAACATCGTACGCTGGGCGGCCATGTAGGTGAGGGCCACGATCGAGCCTCCCTGCGCAATAGCGTCGAGCTTCTTGGCGGCCTGGATCATCTTGTGGAAGGAGATGGCCGAGATGTCGAGGGTCTTGTTGAGCAGGTCATAGTCGAGGTCGTCGTAGAGACGTTTCTTGCGGACGTTGGGGGACATGCCTATGGAGTGGAGGACAAAGTCGATCTTGCCTCCGAGCACTTCCATCGAGCGTTCGAACACCATTTCGAGGTCTTCGACATTGGTGGCGTCAGCGGGGATGACCTCTGCGCCGAGCTTCTCGCCGAGCTGGCTTACCTCGCCCATGCGAACGGCGACGGGGGTGTTGCTGAGGGTGATGACGGCACCCTCTTCGACGGCTTTCTCGGCAACCTTCCACGCGATACTCTTGTCGTTGAGTGCGCCGAAAATGATGCCGCGTTTGCCTTTGAGCAGATTGTAACTCATAGCTTTCGTTTCGGTTTAGTTATGATTGCGGGTGCAAAATTAGTCATTTTAGTCGAGTTTTGGGCCACCCGGCCCAACTTTTGGCCTAAAATGTGTATATTTGCACTCTGATTAGGCCCCGACGGACGGGGCCGTGACAAGTGAACAGTTCAAGAATCCTTCTATACAGACAATGGACAAAGACTTCAACACCGAACTTATACTCATCAATATATCGGGCCAGGACCATCCCGGTGTCACATGGGCACTCTCCGAGATTCTCGCGCGCTACGATGCAGGGATCCTCGACATCGGCCAGGCAGACATCCACCACACACTCTCGCTGGGCATCCTCATCAAGACCCGCTCCGACGTGAGCGGTAATATCATGAAGGAACTGCTCTTCAAGGCCACGGAGCTGAACGTCACTATCCGATTCACTCCCATCAGTCTCGACGAGTACGAGGAGTGGGTCGGCCGACAGGGCAAGAACCGATGGATCATCACTCTCCTCGGTCGCCGTCTGACGGCGCGTCAGATTGCGAGTGTATCCGAGGAGATTTCGCGTCAGGGGCTCAACATCGATGCCATACAACGCCTCACGGGACGTATGCCCCTGGGCGACGAGGAGCAGCCGAAATCAAAGTCGTGCGTCGAGTTCTCGGTGCGCGGCACCCCCGAGGATGTGCACGCGATGCAGAGCCGTTTCATGCAACTGTCACAGGAGGATGAGTTCGACATTTCGGTCCAGGAGGACACCCTCTTCCGCCGCTGCCGCCGCCTCGTGTGCTTCGATATGGACTCGACGCTCATCGAGACCGAGGTCATCGACGAACTCGCCGAACGCGCCGGCGTGGGTGACCAGGTGAAGGCAATCACCGAACGCGCCATGCGCGGGGAGATTGACTTCTGCGAGAGCTTCAAGGAGCGCGTGGCCCTGCTCAAAGGGCTTGATGTCAGTGTCATGGAGGATATTGCCCGCAACCTGCCCATCACCGAGGGTGTGGACCGGATGATGCAGGTACTGAAACGCGCTGGATACAAGACGGCCATCCTCTCGGGCGGATTCACATACTTCGGCAACTATCTCAAACAGCGTTTCGGCTTCGACTATGTATATGCCAACGAGCTCGAAATCGAGGACGGCAAACTGACCGGCCGATACGTAGGCGACGTCGTCGACGGACGCCGCAAGGCAGAGCTGCTCAAACTCATCGCCCAGGTC
>CAMWXQ010000266.1 GCA_947178235.1 uncultured Muribaculaceae bacterium | reverse complement strand
TTACTTTCTCTTCTGATGAAGAAGAATCGGCAAACTTCTCGTCGTCGAGAATGAACTCGTCGATATAGTCAAAGTTGTTTAATGCAATGGTGGGAACCAACTCGACACCCTGGACATTATAGCCGCCGTTATTATCGGTCAGTACCCAGTCAGAAAATATAATTCCGCAGGGGCCTTTCTCATCTTCGGGAGTATTCTTGATAAGATCCCTGAGGTGAGGATTGGTTTTAGTGGCGTTGTCGCGGTACATGTTACTGTTATCGATCGAGCTGCTGCCATAGGCACCCGATGTAAAATTCATTGTCCAGAACGGCTTATAAGACTTGGGATTTTCAGCATCATTGGGTCGGGCCTGTGTTCTTGTATAGTCATACAGACCGGTGATTGAATTCAGCTCCATCTCCAATTCAGTAGCGTTGTCGGGCGAGGAGATATCCTGAGCCTGCAGAACGCCCGTGATAGCCGGATTTGAAGCATTGGCCACGGTGGCATAGACATTGGCATCCCACGCCGCTTTGTCTGAAGGCCAACCGCCGACGTTACCTGCCTTATTGATATGAGCGAAGCTAATGCGGTCGCGACGGAACACGACAATCTTGCCGCGGATATCCTTCACCTTGAGGCGGGGATTGTAGTCGATGATGTAGTCGGCAAACTTGCCCTCGTTGAAAAATGCGTTGAAAAGGTTGTTGTAGATTACCTCAGTCTCGGTGTCGTTGAAGGCTGTACCGATCATGGGTTTAGACGCTGTGTGGTCGTAAACATTACCGCGGAAGAGATGAATAACGAAGAATTCGCCCGGATGAGCGTCAAGATAATTCGTGAGCTTGGTAAAAGCCTCTTCCATTGTCATTTTGGTGCGGTCGATGCCGTGATTACACCAAAGCTTGTCTTTGCTTGAAGTGAGACCTGGACGGAAGTCGAAAGCACGTATACCGCCAACAAGCTGGTTGTCAAGATTCACGGCCTGTGTGGTCGAATTACTTGCTCCCGTTGTGGTTTCCCAGCCTTCGGCCGTTGCGGTGTCGTGCGTGCCTGGGATTGACACATGAGCCACAAATACATCATCGGGCAGATACTTCATCCAGTTGGCGAAGTCGCCCTGGGCGTTCACTTTGGCCTCAGCCGCATCATATTGGGGCACTGCCGAGTTGGCAGTAAAGGCCATGAGCGAAAGCATCCCTGCAATAAGTAGAGATTTTTTCATGATTAGTTTTAGTTAGGTATTGTTAGTTTATCAGGTATATATAAAGCGGTGCAAACTTAATCAAAAAATCATTACAAGTCAAGTAATTAACACTTTTTTGTTGTGTAAACTGCTTAATATTATGATTTTATTCGCTAAAATTTCATTTGGCCGCACCCATGGGCCCGACGCGTACAAAACAAGAGGAGCCGCGACCGTTGGGGGGTCACAGCTCCTTGATTGTTGTGTTGTCTTACCTGGATTCGAACCAAGACAGGCAGAACCAAAAACTGCAGTGCTACCATTACACCATAAGACAATCCTCGTGCCCAAGCGCCCGCTGGGAGCACCTAAAGCGCTGCAAATTTACGACCTTTTTATATCATTCGCAAATTTTCAGTATAAATTATTGTATCATAGTCGAGATAACGTCGTCGCTCCGCGACTCGGGATACGTAAAGCCGTATCGCGGCGGACGCGATGAATCGCGTACCCTACACTTGGCGCGGTTAATCGGTTGATATACAGTAGTGACGCAAATTTTCGCGTCAGCAGAGACGTTGGATTGTGCATCGTGAATCGTGCATCGTGAATCTTTTGTGGCGGCGGACGCGATGAATCGCGTGCCCTACAGCGTGGGGTATGGAGCGGCTGAGGTGGCGGATGTGGTTGCATCGGTGAGTGCCGGAGGCACGAGGTCTTGGTTAACCCCCGGTGGAGCGACCCGAAGGGGAGCCGAACCGGGGGACAGTCACACAATACATCCGTGAGTCTCGGAGAGACGATGTTGTGTATGTCAGCGTGTTAACAAAAAAATGCACGACCCCGGGTGGAATCGTGCATTGTGCATTATGCATTGTGCATTTGATTATTCGTAGCAGGTGAGCTTGAACATGTGGACGCCGTAGCGCTCTGACCAGACGGCTACGTAGCCTTCCTGTTCTTCGTCGTCCCACATCCAGTCGGCCATCATGCCGAAGGAGTATTTCAACCATGACGAGCCCTCGCCGGTGGTGTTGGTCTCCTTGACGGTGAGACCCCAGCCGAAGTGGGGATACTGGGTGAGGGTGGTCGAGAGGTCCTCGGTCATGAGGATGGCACGGTCGCGCCAGTCTGAGCCTGTTGTCCAGTAGGCATAGCGTTTGCCGTTGAGCACCATCGCATGTACGGTGGGTCGGCGACCGCCGCCGCGCTCGAGCCATCCGCCTGAACGCACGGCCCACTCCTCGTTGTCGTCGAAGCGCCACAGGTTGACTCCGGTGGTGTGATAGTCCATAGTGGCGGCGTTGGTGCCGTCGGCGTTGTTGAGGTAGACGCGGGGCTGACCCGAATCGTTGGCTGTACCGGTGGTGGCGGGGTTAAGCTCGGTGTCGCCCACGAGGTAGGGGTCGTTCTTGCCCGGGCCGAAGTATGAAATCATCTGGAACCAGCCTTTGTCGTTGGCGTTGTGGCCGGTGTGGATCATCTCGTAGGCGGGTGACACCTTGCCGTTGTTGACGGTGAACTTGTAGTGGTCGCCTGTCTCGCTGCGCGCTGCGGCGCCGGCGAGGACGGCTTTGGTGGTGACATCACCGGCCACGCTGAGGTAGGGGCCGCCGTCGGTGTCGTGGTTGGACATGTCGATGGTGATGTCGACGGTGCCCATGTGTACGGGTGCCGCGTCGGGCGATGTCCAGTAGTAGAAGTCGGTCTTGCCGGTGTTGTTGGCGCGGTCACGGCGGCCGACGGCTGCAACCATGTTGCCGACGAAGTCGGAGGCTGTGGCTACTACCTGGCCGGGGTCGATACCGCCGAGGTTGAGGGTGCCGTTGAGGTTGAGGGTCTCGGTGT
>CAMWXQ010000265.1 GCA_947178235.1 uncultured Muribaculaceae bacterium | reverse complement strand
CCATCACGTCATAGGTCATACGCTTGTACTGGAATCTGACATTGGCGAGGATGTCGGCCACGGGGTTGCTGAACAGGTTGGTGTGCCCGAGTGCCTTTACATATCCGCCGTATTCGTAGCGCTGCATCACGAAGTTGACGGCATAGGGGGTGCCTTGGAGGCGAGGATCCGAGGGGTAGACATAGTATTCGACCTTGCGCACGTCGGCCACTCGCATGGCTTGGAGATCCTGTTGAGAGGCGGGCAGATAGTCGATGAAGAGTGAGACAGGTTGCCCCGACAGGGTCTTGACCTCGCTCCCCGAGATCATGGCGAGTTGGGGGATGGCCATGTGTTCGAGCAGGTCGATGGCGGTCTGCGATGAGTTCTTCTGTATGCGTGTCGGCAGGTAGACCGACTTGTCGGCATAGAGCATGGCATTGTCCGCCTCGACGGTGACTGTCCCGAGCTTGACGGGCAGTTCGGACATCACTATGGTGCCGACATCGAAGCTGTGGCAGAGGCGGTACGTCGTGCCGAACCCGAGGCAAGAGAACTTGGCGATGATCTCTGTGCGGTCGCACGGGATCGAGAATCGTCCCCCCTCGTCGGTAGTCCCGAAGGTCACCACGGTCGAGTCGGCGGGGGCGAGGAGCATGACCGATGCTGCGGCCACAGGCTCGCCGTCGCTGCCCACGACACGTCCCGAGTATCGGTATCGGCCATGTTGCAGGGCTTCGATATAGAAGCTGTCACCCTTGCGCACGAGTGATACAGGGTTGTAGCCGATTATCCGGCGCAGTGCCTCAGAGGGGTTGTCGGTGTCTATACGCGACGAGGTCTTGTAGCTGTCGAGTTCCTTGTATATGAAGGTTAGTTTGAGCTCGGGATGCTCGCGGCTTACGGCGAGCAGCGCCTCGGACACAGGTGTTGCGTGGAAGGTATATTTGTATTCGGCTGCCAGACCGATGGCCGCAACCATAATCAGTATTAGGATTGTCAGTATGAGGGTGCGCATGGTCATTCAACGATGAGTGTTTGACCCTCGCGGGCAATCTTGATTTGCTCGAATGTATTCAGCTGACCGATGACCTCCTCGACTGGGAGCTCGGGGTCGAACTTGTAGAAGAGATGGAGTTCGGCGATCTCGGGGTCCTCGAAACGGACTTTGAGCCCGTAGGTTCGCCCGATCGTCTGCATGATTTCTTCGAGCCGAGCATCCTCGAATAGTATAGGCTCGGCGGGAGCCGCCAATGTGTCCGATACCTCCGTCAATGTGATCTCCGAGGTCGCCTCAGCGGTCACGTCCTCCGAGGCGGCGATGTCGACGTCAGTGTTTTTGCGGTCGATGACCGAGACAGTCACTGCAATCCCGACGGCCACGGCTACCATTGACGAGAAGAGTATCGCGGCCACGGACGCAGCACGGCTGCCGGGGCGCAGGAATCTCGGGAGCCACATGCGGCGCACGGCGGGATGCTCGGTTGCGAAGCGCTTCCACTCGGCGTCCACATCCACGGGCTCACCCTCGGTCATTGCCGATAAGGTTTTAGAGAGCAGTGTATATATCTCTCTTGTCTCTGGGTCGCTCAATAATTCTTCGAGCGCATCGGGCGTATATTTCTCCGGATTCTCGACCATGTCGAGCACGAGGTCATATTTGTCAGTCTCTTTCATAACTTGTCTGGGTAGTCTTACATATAGAATACACACGACCAGCAGAAAACTAAACCCCGAGACCAAAGAATTTTTGAAGTTGGGATGGGGTATTTTGAATTCCCTGTTGGAGATCCGTTTTGCGGTTAGGCGAAAATGTGCTATCTTCGCAGATTTATCAAATCTCAAACAGTTATGAATCAGAATCAGATTTATCTCCTTGCCGAGGCCAACAGCAAGGAGGCCGCCGAGGTACTCGCCGCATCGGGCATCTTACAGGCTTGGGAGCGGGCAGGGTGCAGGGTGAATCTCGTCGGCTCGCTCCGCATGGGGCTCCTTGTCCGCCATCTCGACATCGACCTGCACGTCTATTCGCTCGGCATCACTGAGGCGATGAGCTTCGCCGTCGCCGCAGAGATTGCCGCCAACCCCGACATCACAGAAATCAAGTGTATCAACGGCCTGCATACCGACGAGCACTGCATCGCTTGGCCCTTCTTTTATCGTCACAGGGGACGCATATGGCAGATCGATGTGATACACATCGAGGAGGAGAGCGAATATGACGGCTACTTCGAGCGAATGGCCGACAGGATTGTGGAGGTGATGACCTCCGAGCAGAGAGACACAATCCTCCGACTCAAAGCTGAGACCCCGGACGGCGAAGATATTCATGGTGTCGAATACTACGAGGCGGTCATCGCCGATGGCATAACGACCCTCCCCGCCCTGCGCGACTGGGTCTCGCGCCACAGGCAGGGAGAGGTAAAGTACTGGATACCATAAGAATTTTGAATTTGGGATTTGGAATGGGGAATTGGTTGATTAAGATAGCTATTAAAGCTATCATAGCTAATGTAGCTATTGATTTACAGATAATTCCCCATTCCAAATTCAAAATTCCCAATTCTCACAGCCTCTTCATCTCTGCTTCGGAGGCTGATTTGCCGCGGTAGCGGTCGCGGTTGGGTTGGAAGCGGTATGTGATCGAGAGTGACACGCCGCGGCGGTCATAACGTTGACGCTTGTCGACCTTGACTCCGTAGGTATCCATCGTCCAGTCGTTGCTCGCGGTATTGAAGATGTCCGTGGCCGAGAGGTTGACCTGCAAAGCCTTGTTGAAGAACGAGCGGCTGACCGACGCATCCATGGAGAACCACGTTGTCCCGAAGCGGTTGGTGTGCATGTCCCCCTCGGTCTGCCCCCAGGCCCCTATGGTCAGCATCCATCCGCGCGGCAGGGTGAACGTGTTGTCGAAGAAGTAGGTGAAGATCGGCTTGTCATAGCGTCGGCCCTCAATTCCAAGCCACTGGCGGTGCATCCCGAGTGTGACCTGCGTGCGCCATGCGCGTATGGCCCGCTCCCATACGAGATAGCAGTCGAGCGAAGAGAC
>CAMWXQ010000264.1 GCA_947178235.1 uncultured Muribaculaceae bacterium | reverse complement strand
CTCTTCGGCTTGGCACGCCAAAATCTTCGAAATCAACACGACGGCGGGCACATGGCTTCTCGTCGGCAGCGCCAATGCGACGCGCACTGGCCTCGGTACAGAGGTCGGCGCCTTCAACGATGAGGCCTGTATCCTGCTTCATGATCCGAACGGAAGAGAGTATATCAAGGATTTGGGAATCAGTCTTGAACCGATGAGTGCACCGGAATTGGAGGCAACTTTCCGTCCGCCATCCCCCTCCAAAGCCAAACCAGGGCATCTCTGTGTCATCCTCTCGTGCGAACTGCGCGAGCAGCAGATTCTACACATTACACTCGACCGATGTGCCCCCGAAGGTGTATTGCGGATATATGACAGGGACCTGAATGCGGTATGGACAGGTTTGGCAGGTACCGGGGAGAAGTTAGAAATCGACCTTTCAGCCCTGGGTGATGCCGAACTCCACATGGCTGTGCTCACCCATCCGGACACAGGCGAGGAAATCTCCAACCGGTCGCTCATCACCGATGAGGTGCGCGTTGAGTATTGCAACCCGGACGGCTCGCGCAGACAGTTGTCACGTTTCCTTGATGATCCCGATCTATATGAAAGTCTGAGCCATATCCTCGGCTTTGTTGAATTCGATGAATCGTGGAACGTGGATAGAAAAGGAAATCTACGGTCCGTTGGGAATGAATCCTCAGCGGATAAAATTGATGTCGCAGTGCCACGAGAGTCATTCGGCGCTCTCAAAGAGAGGAGCACCATAAGCCTCAATCTGCATTCGGGAGTGAGGATACTGGAGTGGTTGAAGGAGAGGATATTCAAGTCTTCCGTATCAGAGCCACTTGTGCCGGAAGA
Source organism: uncultured Muribaculaceae bacterium (assembly GCA_947178235.1). Classification (GTDB taxonomy): domain Bacteria; phylum Bacteroidota; class Bacteroidia; order Bacteroidales; family Muribaculaceae; genus Duncaniella. The sequence continues at coordinate 2,196 of CAMWXQ010000264.1, read as the reverse complement.
TGATAAACTCGCCGAGATGGACCCGGAAAATGATGGGAATGTCGATAGCGAAGACCTGACTTTGGAATGCCCGTCTGAACGCGCTCCCTTCGAGGAGGCCCATAAATTTCGGGGAGATGTATGGGGATTTCTGAGGCGCATGGATATCCACCAGACAGTGAAAAGCTCCAAGCCCGAATTCCAGACAGCAGGCACACCCGCTCTGCATGGTTTGCCCAAATTGGTTGCCGGGTTGGATATGAACTCTGCGTCCTCGCTCGCCATAGCCTCTGACAGTGTGGTATTCCTGATGAAGAAGTACTCGCCTCTGATTGAGGACCGTGGAGAAATCAAGTCCCTTTTGATACGTGACGCCATTATGTTCTGTGCCCTATATAGCCATGGTGTCCCCGAAAGCGACGACAGGACGGCGAAGCGAATTCGCTCGCTGCTGTTCGAAGGGACAGTGATGATGATGGTGGCTCTTTCTTACTTCGTGTTTTCGGGCAGGGAGATAGAACTTGAGCTCGCCATACTGAATCTCTTCTACCTCCATCGTTTTGATGCAGAGGCGTTGAGGGAAATTGTTGAGGCTTACAGAAAGCAGATATATAGGTTGGAAGGCACATATCTGAGACCTCAGACTGTCCAGAGAATCAATCATCTTCTTGACCGTTGCCTTGAAGTCGGACCTGTATTGATGCCCATAGAGCCGTATGGTCAGGGGCGGTTCGTTGTCCGCACCGGCTACGGCGTGTTTTGGGTCGATGGGTTTGTGCCCATCGGGAATGGGTGGAGCCTGAATTATCATCACCCACGTTTCACGAAGACGGTCATCTCCAACGGCACCACCTGCCTGAAAGGGTTCGGGAATATCTAATGCTCCCCGAGTGGCACTCGCATGAGAGATCTCTGATCTCGCCCGATTATGATGGCCGCCTCTTCCGCCCCAGTCTGTGAGACTGATGCCTCACGGGAGGATGTAGTTGGTGTTGCGGCCTCGGTCGCCGCTGTCGCGGAGCATACCTTTGGCCACGAGGTCGGTGATGTCGCGCAGGGCTGTGTCCTGTGAGCAGTGGCATATCTTGGCCCATTTGGAGGTGGTCAGCTTTCCGTCAAAGCCGTCCCAAAGTCGGTTGATGACTTTGCGTTGGCGTTCGTTGACATCACACTCCTTGAATCTGTCCCAGTATGCGGCCTTCTCCACGGTTCTTCCGATGGTGCCGAGGGCTCGGGTGATTGCATTTTCGAGGCTTTCGAGAAACCATAGAATCCAGGGCGTTATGTCGAGGCCACCTTTCTGTGTCGCTTCGAGTATCTCGTAGTAGGCTTTCTTGTTGCGGTTGATCTCGGCTGACATGCTGTAATACCGAGGTTCGTCGCCGTCGAGGCGGGCGAGGAACATGTCGGAGAGCGAGCGGCTTATTCGGCCATTGCCGTCCTCGAAGGGGTGTATCGACACGAACCACAGATGGGCGACTGCGGCCATGATGATGGGGGAGAGGTGGGTCGTGTTGCTCCACGCGATCAGTCTCTCCATCTCGGCGGGGAGATCGGCCGAGGCGGGAGCCTCGTAGTGTACCTTCTCGTGGCCCATTGCGCCGGAGACCACCTGCATGGGCTCGGTGCCACGGCGCCACTCTCCCACGGTGATGCGGTACATCCCGCTGCGCCCGAGTGGAAACAGGGCTGAGTGCCACCCGAAAAGGCGGTCGGCCGAGAGTGGCTCGTGACAATTGTGCACGGCATCGAGCATCACATCGACGAGGCCTTCGACGTAGTGGTCCTCTGCGAGCAGTCCATCCTCCTCGATGCCGAGTTTGCGGGCTATGCTCGTGCGCACCGAGCGGTGGTCGAGGCGTATCCCCTCGATTTCGGATGAGCTCGTGAGCTCGTCGGTCATCGCCGTGAGGATTGAGCGTGTCCTGTCTTCGAAGCCGAGCATAGACATATGGCCGTACAACTGGCCATGCAGTCGGGTGAGATGGCTCAGCGGTTCGAGCAGCGCGTCGGCATCCCATTTGAAATCGGGCCATCTGTCTTGCTGCCAGATATATCGGGGGTGGGGATTGGGCTTCTTCATGCTGCAAATTTAGATGTTTGCGGTGAATAATGCAAATATTCACCGCAAATTTGCGGTGAATAATTGCTTTTTTCACCGCAAAATTCTTAATTTGCAGCATGAAGAAGCCCACTCCCCACCCCCGATATATATGG
>CAMWXQ010000263.1 GCA_947178235.1 uncultured Muribaculaceae bacterium | reverse complement strand
ACTAAACTCTCTGCCATCATCAATTTCCGCTCCTCAAAATATTCTGAAATTTTACTCTCAATTCTCAATTTCTCATGGATACATGCACCATCGGTCTCGGAAGCAATACACCCGACCGCGAGTATCAGATTGAACAGGCGACCGAATTCATCCTCGGATTGCTCGAAAAATGCTCGTGTTCGGCCGTGTACGAGTCTGCCCCATACAACGGCAAGGATGCCCCCTATCTCAATGCCGTCATACACGGACTCTCGCCAATGGCGCAGGATGACCTTGTCAAGAAGCTCAAAGAGTGGGAGTCCAACCACGGACGCACCCAGATGAAGACCTTTGAGGGGATTGTCCCGATTGACCTCGACCTCGTAATCTGGAACTCACGCATCCTGCGCCCCCAGGACTTCGAGCGTCACTACTTCAACGTCGGCTACCGTCAGCTGCTTGCGCAGGGTGCCTTCCAAGACGAAATCTGAACGAAAGAAATATGGCAGTAATCCTCAATATCGAGACCTCGGCACAGGCCTGTTCGGTTGCATTGACCGCCGAGGGGATGGTTCTCGCCCATCGCGAGGTGGCCGAGGGTCGCAACCACGCCACACTCCTCAGCGACTTCATCAAGGTCTGCCTCGACCACGCCGCCGAACACGAGATCAAGGTCGAGGCGGTGGCCGTTTCGATGGGCCCCGGCAGCTATACCGGCCTCCGCATAGGTCTCTCCGAAGCCAAAGGGCTCGCCTATGCCCTCGGTGTGCCTCTGATCGGTGTAGACACACTCCAACTCATGACCGTCTCCACGATGTTTGCCCTCGCTGAGCCTACGGGTGAGGAGATTTTCGTGCCGATGGTCGACGCCCGCCGCATGGAGGTTTACACAGGCGCATACGACTTCGCGCTCAACCCACTCATGCCTCAGCAGGCACTCATACTCGACGCGGAGAGCTATGCCGACCTCCTCGCCACAGGTCGCCCCGTCCTATTCTTCGGCGATGGAAGCTCGAAGGCTCGCGGGGTCATCACAGCGCCCAACGCAGAGTTCATTCCCGACGTCATCCCGATGGCCGTCGACATGATTGCCCTCTCCGAGAAGGCTTACGCAGCTCGCGACTTCATCGACCCTGCGTACAGCGTCCCCAACTACATCAAGGACTTTCAGGCTACAAGGCCTCGCAACAGCGTCCTCGGCAACTGAATATGGCCACGGACTATGCCCGTCTGAGGCTGAAATATCACGGAGACCCGGCAAAGATGCACGAGATCCTCCAAGCGGAGTGCCGCGAAAAGACCCTCCGTAAGCTCCCCACGCTCTCCGCGCGTGAGGAGTTTATGTTTCCCTCACTCGCGGTGGCCGAGATGTCCACCTCCGAGGATGTGGCCGAACTCCACGCCGCGATGGTGCCCGAGGGGGCCGAGGTCGTTGACATGACCGCGGGCCTCGGCGTTGACGCCTTCGCCATAGCGCGCCGCGGATGCCGCGTTACCGCGTGGGAGATTGACCCCGTGACAGCCTCGGCACTTCGACACAACACCGAACTCCTCGGCCTCGACATAGAGGTTCGAGAAGGTGACAGCCTCGGATGGCTCGATGCTGATGGCAGCCATGTGAGTGTAATATTCTTAGACCCCGCGAGACGAGACACCAAAGGGAGACACTATGCCTTGAAGGATTGCCACCCCGACGTCACGGCGATAATGCCTAAGCTGCTCGCCCGCGCCGATAGGGTCATAATCAAGACATCGCCGATGGTCAACCTCGATGAGCTCGCATCTTTTGGCGCTGAAGTCGTGGTCATCGGGACAAGGACCGAGTGCAAGGAGGTTGTATTCATTCTCGGTAAGGATGCCATAGCCGGGCGAGTGACCTGCCTCACAGTCGGCGAGCCTCCCTATGTCTGCGACACGACTATTGAACAGAGTTATGCCAAACCCGCGCGCGGGATGTATCTGCTCGAACCTTTCCCCTCGGTGATGAAAGCGGGTGGCGAGGTGCGTATCGAGGGCATATCTAAGCTCCACCCATTCTCTCACCTCTATGTGTCAGAAACAATTCCCGCGGGTTTCCCAGGCGAAATCAGAAAGATCGTTGATGTTGTCCCCTTTGACAAACGCGGCATCAAAGATGTCGGAGCCAGATACCCAAAAACCAATGTCGCGGTCCGCAACTTCCCCATGTCTGCCCCCGAGCTTGTAAAACGTCTTAAAATCCATGAGGGAGGCACCGAAAAGCTCTTCGGCACCACCCTCATGGACGGGAGCAAGGTTATGATAATTGAGAATTGAAAAATTGAGAATTGAAAAACTAAGTCGAAATAATTCCCAATTCTCAATTCTCAATTCTCAATTCCTAATACCCCTTCCTATACTTATCCTCTGCTGAGTCTTCGAGGATGGAGAGGTACGAGGCGTAGCGGGATTCGGAGATGAGATGGTCGGCAACGGCCTCCTTGACCGCACAACCGGGTTCATGCGTATGCGTACAGTCGCCGTAACGGCACCCCTCGCCAATCTTGAAAATCTCGGGGAAGAAATGTCCTACCTCATGACGATCGAAGTCGAGTGTACCGAAACCCTTGACCCCGGGTGTATCTATTATATATGTAGGCTCGGCACAAGCGGGGACTTCGAGCATCTCGGAGAATGTAGTCGTGTGCATACCTGTGTCATGCACGTCCGAGATTGCGCCTGTCGCGAGATTGGCCCCGGGGATGAGGTCATTTATGAGCGTGGACTTACCCACACCCGAATTACCCGAGAAGAGTGTCGTTTTTCCTGTGAGAACTTCGCGGAGCGGATCCAGTCCCTCGCCGGTTTTAGCCGAAAGTGTCAGAACTGTGTAACCTATCGAGGAATAGAGATGCTTCACCGCCTTCATATATTCCATCGCATCCTCATCATCCTCTATCAGGTCGATCTTGTTGATTACGACGACCGCAGGTACACGATACGCCTCGGCCGTCGCGAGCAGTCGGTCGATGAATGTCGTCGAGGTGACGGGATGGAAAAGGGTCACGATAAAGCAGACTTGGTCTAGATTGGCGGCGAGG
>CAMWXQ010000262.1 GCA_947178235.1 uncultured Muribaculaceae bacterium | reverse complement strand
AACCCACTCTCCAAAAATGAGGTACACGTTTCTGACTGCCATACTGCTCATCACCTGCCACTCGGCTATCCGCGCGCAGGTGTTCTGCGACTCTTCCGAGATTCTTTTCCGGCAGTCCCGCTCTGTGCTCGACCCCGATTTCGGTGGCAACTGCGAGCGCCTCGACCGGAGCGTGGAGAGGATTGACAGTTGTCTCGATGGAAACCGCACATGGCATCTCAGAGAGGTCCGCGTCGAGGGCGGTGCATCGCCCGAGGGGCCCGTGAAGCTCAATGAGAATCTCTCGCGCCGCCGCGCATCGGCAATCTTCGACTATTTCCGCACACGCACCCAGCTCCCCGACTCGCTGACACGCTTCGAGGCCGTGGGACGCGACTGGGCAGGTCTGCGCACGCTTGCAGCCAATGACCCCGCGCTTCCCGACCGCGCCGAGGTCATGGAGCTGCTCGATGGCATCGTTGCCTCATTGGAGAGCGGCGAGCCCGACAGCGAGGCTAATCTCGCACGGCTCAAATCTCTCTGCGGTGGGCGCCCGTACGCATACATGTACCGCAATCTCTTCCCCGCTCTACGCGCTTCGCGCCTCTATGTCGAGTATGTCGCCGAGCGCGTGCCGATGCCCATCGTCACCGGCACTCTCGTCGAAGAGCCACTCATGATGCTCCCCGAACTCACCTTCCCGACCTTCGCTCCCCGCCGAGAGGGTAAGCCGTTCTACATGGCTCTCAAGACCAATATGCTCTATGACCTCCTGGCCGTCCCGAGCCTCAGCGCCGAATTCTATGTAGGCAAGAACTTCTCGGTCGTGGCCAACTGGATGTACGGATGGTGGGACAATGACTCGCGCCACCGATACTGGCGCGCGTACGGCGGCGATCTCGCAGTGCGCTGGTGGTTTGGCCGCGCCGCACACGAGAAACCGCTGACCGGCCACCACATCGGCATCTATGGAGGCATCGTTACCTACGACTTCGAATTCGGCGGCACAGGCATCATGGGCGGACGCCCCGGCGGAACCCTGTGGGACAAGCACAACCGCACGGCCGGCATCGAGTACGGATACTCGCTCCCCGTTGGCCGCCGCATCAACATCGACTTCACCATCGGCTTCGGATACCTCGGAGGCCAATACTATAAATACGTCCCGAAGAACAACAGATACGTCTGGCAGTCGACCCACAACCTCAACTGGTTCGGTCCGACCAAGGCCGAGGTATCGCTCGTGTGGCTCATCGGCAACGGCAACTTCAACAGCAAGAAAGGAGGTCGGCTATGAGAACGATTGACACCACCCTCGCCATCATCCTCGCGGCCACGGCACTCACCTCCTGCCACCACAAGGACCTCGCCTTCGACGATTCGGAGAACACCCTCATCAATGTGGTATATGATTGGAGCCTCGCACCGGACGCAAACCCCGCTTCGATGGGACTCTACCTTTATGACCGCAACACCTCGGCCGAGCCTCTGCGCTATATATTCTCAGACCGCTTCGGCGGACAGATAAGGGTGCCTTATGGCCTCTACGACGGCCTCAGCCTCAACAGCGACATCAACGACTGGGCCCGTATGCGCAACACATCGGACATCGAGACCTTTGAGATATACACGCCCGACGCCGCCGAGCTCACGGCCTATGGCCTCTCCTCGCGGTCTGTCCCCCGTGCCCGCGGCACCGAGGACGAGCGCGTGGCCGCCACCCCCGGGATGCTCTGGACCACACGCGAGGACCGCATCGACATCAACGCCACCGAAGGGGTCAAGACCATAACCCTCTACCCCGAGGAGGCAGTCTGCCACTATACCGTCGACATCCTCGACGTCAAGAATCTCGACGGCGTACACGGCACAACTATCGACGGCATACTCTCCGGGATGGCCGAAGGGTTCTTGCACGGAAAGAAAAAGGCCTCGGACAATCACGTCACCATGCCGTTCGTCCTCACTGCCGACGCCTCGGCCGGGAAGCTCCACTCGGAGTTCCTTACATTCGGCGAGCGTCCCGAGCGTGCTGACCCGCATACCCTCACCATATATATGTTTCTGACCGACGGCACCAAGTGGTATTACAACTTCGACGTCACCCGCCAAGTGGCCGATGCCCCCGACCCGCGCCATGTTCATATTGTTGTCTCTGGAATTACGCTTCCCGAGTCCGACCCGAGTGTCGGCGGCGGATTAATCCCCGATGTCAACGACTGGCAGACCGAGGATATAGAGATACAGATGTAGAGAATACAAACAACTTAACATATAAACTTACTAATTGCAATCGACAATGAAAAAGATGCCTTTCCTCATGCTTGGGCTCGCCACGCTGGCCCTCGCATCCTGCTCGGACGACGAACCCGTGAGCGTCAACACAGGTGACGCAATCTCATTCCGCCCCGCCATGGGTGTGAAGTCCCGCGCAACGGAGACAACCAACTCAAACCTCACCTCGATCAATGTGGCCGGCTTCATGGGTGATACCCCGTACTTCACCGCCATGCCGTTCGACAAGGGGAGCGACGGATTCTTCGTATCCTCGCCCGAGTACAAGTGGCCCGGCGACAATACCGAGCTGACCTTCTACGCCTACGCTCCCGCGGCTCCCGGCGGCACGGTCACTCTCACATCCGAGGCCAAGACCCTCACAGACTTCGTCCCCGCAGCCACGATGGCCGACCAGGTCGACTTCATCACCTCGGTGGGCACCGGTACCAAGGATGCCAACGAGGCGAGCGGCGTCGAGCTGACCTTTGACCACCGCCTCGCCCAGATTGAGGTCCGTGCCAAGGCCGACAACTCTGTCTACACCTTCGCCATCTCCGGCGTACGCATCGGTCAGCCTGTCTCGAAAGGCTCTTTCGACTTCACCACCAATGCCTGGACCCTCGGCACCGACAAGGCCATCTACGAGGAGACCTACGATACCCCGCGTGTCCTCACTGCCGAAGCAGCCAACATGATGGGTGAGGGTGGCAATGCAATGCTCCTTCCCCAGCAGCTCGTCGCATGGAACCCCGAGACCGACGGCGCCAATGCAGCCGAGGGTGCATACCTCTCTGT
>CAMWXQ010000261.1 GCA_947178235.1 uncultured Muribaculaceae bacterium | reverse complement strand
ATCGTCGAGAGGTCTTGTGCAACTCTTGCGCGCGGTATAGCCGTCACAAGGCGTTTGCCTATGCATGTGTCGACATCGGCGGTTGAAATCATCGATCCACTGTTGAACAACTATATCGATCGCACAGAGCGTCTGATGGAAATCTGTGACATTTCAACCGATTCGCTGATCGGTTCTGAGTTTGTGCGCAAGTCTCTCAACCAAGAGATTGCGTCACTATGCGCACCGGGGACGTGGCTGGCCTTCATCGAGGCTGTCAACAATTCCAAGGGGTCGGTCATCGACCGCCTCGACATGGTTCTGCCGGGTTTGAAGGCGGAAGACCATATGGTCTATGCCCTCAATGTCTGCCGCGTGAGTGCAAAGCTCGCGGCGGCATTCCTCGGAGTAACCGAAAAGGGTTATTACAGCCGCCGCAGCCGTCTGGCGAGGCGTATCAAGGCCGCCCCCGACTCGGCTGACAAGGCGCATGTGCTCGGATATGTAGCGAGACCCCGTAGGAGATAGTAGCACTCCCACTCTCGTCGAGTGACTTTTTGTTAATTAGTATGGAATTTTACGCGGTTTAGTGAATGATGTTTGGCGTATAGCGGAGTACTGATTTTGATTAGTTTGTTTTAGGTGGGTAAATTACCCCCCCATTTCGCAAAAATATGTTAAATTGCGGAAAATATTTGGTGGTCTGAAATAAATGTTATAACTTGCGCTCAAAATCTAAAAATCATGCAATAGGGTTTTAACCTTTTTTCTTCGATATATAATATATTTCAGTAACCATCAACCAATTCAAGAATCTATGGAGAAGAGAATCATGCGTAATCTGATCCTGCTCGCATTCGCGCTCGTGAGTGTGGCGAGCTACGCCTACGACTTCCAGTCGGGAGGCCTCACCTATACCATAAAGATAGATAAAGGTGGGGTCGAGGTCGCGGGGTTGAGTCCAACGGCCATGGAAGGGACGGTCAATATCCCTGCGACCGTGACCACGGGCGCGGCTTGGAATAGGGTGATTTCGGGGCGTGTGGAAAAATTTTCGGTTTCTTCAATTATAAGTTCTTGAAATATAGATTGCTACAAAACAATTGAGGAATAGAATATTTTGGAGGATACCGATTAAATTGACTAACTTTGCATTGTTCTTAAACCTCTTGCATAAGGTTAAGGAATTAGGTTAATAATTTGGACCGGTCCACAGAGAAGAAGTAGTGGGAGAAGATTCAAGGCTGTTCTCCCGCATGGAAATGTGTTTGCATAGATGAGTGATGAATCATTTCACAGACAGGTTTGGCTTCTTCTCTTGTGGGCCGGTTTTTGTTAATTAATATGGAATTTTGGGCTTGGTTATGAATGATTATGTGTGCTTTCGATGTGCTTATGTCGATTGTTCGGCGTAATGCCAGCAAATTACCCCCCCATTTAGCAAAAATATGTTAAACCGCGTAAAATATTTGGTTGCCTCAAATAAATGTTATAACTTGCGCACGAAATCAAAAACTCATACGATAGGGTTTTAATCTTTTCTTAGATATAATAATCCATTTCAATAACTAACCAATTAAACAACCTCATGGAAAAGAGAATCAAGCGTTATCTGCTCCTGCTCGTACTCGCGCTCATCAGCGCGACGAGCTACGCCTACGACTTCAAGTCGGGCGATCTGTGTTATACCATCGTCGATGGGGGTGTCGAGGTTGCGCGCCTCGATGAAGGAAAAAAGACACTTCGACAGGTTGAAGTTCCCGCCACTGTTACATGGGAGGGTGAGACTTACAACGTCATCGGGATTGGCACGGGTGCATTTGCCGTTAATAGTTATCTCAGCACCATTAAGTTCCCGGATGGGCTGAAATATATAGCTGATTGTGCATTCCTGAGATGTACCAGCCTGCATGATCCTGTGCTCCCCGATATGGTGGAGAGTGTGGGTGAGCGTGCCTTTTCGGCCTGTTCTTCGCTCAACTCGTTCACTTTCGGTTCAGGTATCAAATATATTGGAGACAATGTCTTCGGTGAGGAATACTGGCACATTGAGGGATCTCACGAATTTGCTGACGCTGGTACGAATATATCCGATATTTACTCGTATTCTTTTACGCCTGCCTTGGTAAAAGGGCACCCGACTGTGGTGAATAACCATGTTATGATCAAATATACAGTCCATGTGCCTGCGGGATGTGAGTGGAGGTATAGAAATGTTGGATGGGAATATTGTTATGGCGGTACGGTTGAAGTCAAGGACGATCTTCCCGCGCCAACATCATACGACGGTATGCCGTGTGTGAGGGAAAGCAAGGCCTACTACGCTCTGGACAAGGAGACCAAGACAGCAAAGGTGCTTATGGGTTCTCCCGGGCAGGGGGCGGCAATGGTCCTCGGAACCATAACCCACGAGGGGGAAACCTATACGGTGACTACTATTGGCGACTGCGCCTACGAGGACTTTTCGGATCTCGAAAGCATATCTGTCCCGAGTACATTGACCCGCATTGGAGAAAGAGCGTTCTACCGCGCAGAATCACTCAAAAGCTTTGACTTCGGTGAGATGTTGATATCTATCGGCGGACGTGCATTCGTTCATACCAGTCTTGAAAGTGTAACGCTACCAGAATCTCTTAAAGAAATGGGCAGTGAAGTATTTGATGGGTGCGAGAACCTTAAAAATGTTGTTTGGAATGCCTCTTTGACGGAGATACCAAGTTGGACCTTTGCATTCGCAGGAATAGAATCATTTAAGTTTCCTAATAATATAGCGGCTATTGGCTCATACGCGTTCTATTGGTCAAACTTTTCTGGTGACATCGCCCTCCCCGAGAGTGTTAGAATAGTTGGAGAGAGTGCTTTCAAGAAGACCAATATAACGTCGATGATTTTTAAGGGTGACATAGAGAGCGTGGATAATGAGGCATTTCGTGAGTGCCCAGAACTCGCGAAGGTGAGATTCGAAGGACGGACAGGTGATTTCGGCAAGGATGCATTCTTGGACTGCCCCAAGCTCGCGACCGTCGAGATTACAGAGCTGAACAGTTGGGCGACCTCCGAATTCGCCAATGCTGCTGCCAATCCC
>CAMWXQ010000260.1 GCA_947178235.1 uncultured Muribaculaceae bacterium | reverse complement strand
TGTGGATTTTGACCGCTTCGACGTCAGCTTTAAGTACATTGATGTCGGCAGCGAGCATCCGGAGGCATCCGAACTTGTCTCGATGACGGCCGACATCTCGACCATAGGCCGCGGCCATCAGATGTTCCGTTTCGGCCACACTTTCCAGGACATATATGTCACGACCCGAGCCGAACTCTACGTCGTAGACCGCGAATACCTGTCTGTGCGCGAGGCCAAGAAGTGGCAGAAAAACACGTCCCTCGCGCAAGACTGGACCGCCACGCGTCCACCAGGGCTCCCCGAATTATCTGCGGAGACTCTCCGCCTCATTGCCCGCGTCGACTCGATCGACCACGAGGCCCTGCGCCTCAATCTCGAACCGAGCCAGCGCCTTGTCCGCACCATCCCCAAGCCCCCCAAGCAGACCTTCCTCCAATACTTGAAGTCCCTCGTGGTACATTAGCCTCACCTCTTCTCGGTATTCCCCTCGAAGTAGTTGATGAAGGCGCGGTTCACCAGCCGCGTGCCGCCGGGGGTGGGGTAGTTGCCCGAGAAGTACCAGTCTCCCGGACAGTCGGGGATAGCCTCGCGGAGCCCTTCGAGTGACTGGTATACGAGTTGTACTTCGGCCTTGATGCTCCCGTCCGCTGTGAGCATACGGGCAATCTTTGCCGAAATATCTTCCTGTGAGAAAGGTGCATAGACCGCCTTGACGCAGTTCGTTATCTCGTAGTCGAGCAGTTTTTCCTGTGCGAGACACTTCTGATATGTGTCTTCGAGGATATATCCGAGGCCGCGCTCTTTCAGCAGTTCGACGGCGGCGCGGAATGCGATGAACTCGCCCATGCGCGACATATCGATGCCGTAGTAGTCGGGATACCTCACCTGTGGCGACGAGCTCACCACCACAATCTTGCGCGGGTGCAGGCGGTCGAGCATACGCAGGATCGACTGTTTCAGCGTGGTGCCTCGCACGATACTGTCGTCGATGACCACGAGTGTGTCGCGGTCATTCTCGACTATCCCGTAGGTCACGTCATAGACATGAGCGGCGAGGTCGTTGCGCGCATCCCCCTCGGCGATGAAGGTTCTCAGCTTTATATCCTTGATTGCGACCTTCTCAACCCTCAGCCGGCGATCCATGATGGACTTGACGCGCTCGGCGGTCAGTGGCTCCTCCTTGGATGCGGCCACGATCTCCTCGGCCTTGCGGTGGTTCAGCTCCTCTTCGAGCCCTCCGACCATGCCGATGAATGCGACCTCGGCGGTATTGGGGATAAACGAGAATACGCTGTGGTCGAGGTCGCCGCCGATGCTCTTCATGATCGCGGGCACGACGTTGTGCCCCAGGCGCTTGCGCTCGCGGTAGATGTCGGCGTCGCTTCCGCGCGAGAAGTAGATGCGCTCGAACGAGCATCGTTCGTTGCGCGCCTCGCCCAGAACGTCGGTCACCTTCACCTGTCCCTTCTTGTTCACGATCAGAGCGCTCCCCGGGGTCAGCTCCTTGACATCCCTGCGGGGTACGTCCATCACCGTCTGAATCACGGGACGCTCCGAGGCGAGCACGACAATCTCATCGTCGATATAGTAGAACGCGGGTCGGATGCCGTGGCGGTCGCGCAGCACAAAGGTATCGCCCGAGCCAATGGCGCCGCAGATGACATAGCCGCCGTCCCACGACGGCGCAGCCTTCTCCAAAACACGGGTCATGTCGAGATTCTCCTCGATGGTATGCGTGAGGCGCGGTTCCTGCATCGAGTCGCGGTACTGTCGGTAGATTCGGCTGTTCTCCTTGTCGAGAGCCTCGCCGAGCTGTTCGAGCAGGATCACCGTGTCCGAGTAGATGCGCGGATGCTGGCCGTGGGCCACCACGTCCGAGAAGATTGCATCCACGTTTGTCATATTGAAGTTCCCGCACATCAGCAGGTTGCGCGAGCGCCAGTTGTTGCGGCGCAGAAAGGGGTGACAGTACGATATTCCGCTCTTGCCTGTTGTCGAATAGCGCAGGTGCCCCATGTAGATTTCGCCGAGGAATGGAGCGTAGGCCTCAACATCGGCGGCCGAGGCATCGGCCAGGTCGAACTCATCCAACTTCTTGTTCACCGTACCGAAGATTTCGGTGATTGCATCCTTCCCCAGTGCCCTCTCGCGGAAGACATATTCATTGCCTGGATGGCTGTGGAGTTTCACAACCCCGATGCCCGCACCCTCCTGTCCGCGGTTGTGCTGCTTCTCCATGAGGAGATAGAGTTTGCTGAGGCCATAGCCCCACGAACCATACTTCTTCTTATAGTATTCAAGAGGTTTGAGCAGGCGGATGACAGCCACGCCACACTCGTGTTTGAGAATCTCCATTGTACGATGTGAAAAATATGGACACAAAGGTACTCATTTTCCCGAAACCCACAAAATTCTCCCGCCACCTTAACATTGAGCCCCGGTCTGTATGAACCCCAAAGGGTAGGGACGCACGGCCCGTGCGTCCGCAACATCATGGATGGATAACATCCACATTCTGATGCGTTTGCGCTGCGGACGCACGGGCCGTGCGTCCCTACTCTTTGATGTTTTGATACACCCGCTTTTGGGTTAGATCTGCTAATCTATTATTCTCGCAAGAGATACAAAAACGATATATTTTGGGGATTATCAAAAATTGCATCGAAAATCCACCAAAAAATTAAAAATCAGAATAGGATTCTGGTGAGGGAGTCGGAGTGGGTGCGGATGTAGTTGGTGAAGCCACGTTCGTAGTCGTGTGCGCTTTGGGGGCCGAGTTTCGAGGATATGTTTGAGATGCGGGCGCGGACTTCGAGCAGTTTATCTTCGAGGGCAGCTTGGTTGTCGGATATGTCGATGGTCTCGGCAGCGTGTTCCTCGCCGAGCGCATAGGCGTGTTTGTCCTTGACCTTCCCCTCCGTTACCTGTGTGGGCGAGGTTGGGTCGGATGACGAGCATGAGCACGACTCGGTCACGGTGGCCACGAACAAGACGTAAAAACGATGCTCGAACTCAATAACGGCATGGTTGTGACAACTAATCCCCAAGCTAACAAAAAAACTGCAAAGAGTGACCGAGAGAGTAC
>CAMWXQ010000259.1 GCA_947178235.1 uncultured Muribaculaceae bacterium | reverse complement strand
GGTAGACTGTTTGTTTTTAGGTAGTTGACCCCAGTGAGGCCTCCGCTTCGCTCCGTCCACACTGGGGCTTCCTCTTGTCATGCCTCTTCGAGGCACCCATGCCCTTCGGGCATACGATCTTCCCCCACGCATCGCCACCACGACCTCCGCCCATAGATGCCTCTTCGAGGCACCCCACGCGTCAGCCGCCATGGCCGAAGGCCATAGATGCCTCGAAGAGGCACAACACCCGAAGCCCCAGTGTGGGCGCAGCGAAGCGGAGACCTCACTGGGGACATCTATCCTATATTCACATCCAACCTCGCAGAGGTTGCACCGCGCCAACTTGGACATTGTACAACCTCTGCGAGGTTGTATTTGTGGGTGTCCGTTGTCCCCAGGGAGGCCTCCGCAGGGCTCCGGCCACCCTGGGGCTTCCCCTATCGTGCCCCCACGGGGCACCACTCCCCTCTTACTCCAACAGGTCGGGGCGGAGACGGCGGGTGCGTTCGAGGGCCTGTTCCTGTTTCCAGTCGTCGATCTTGGCCTTGTGTCCGGAGAGGAGGACGTCGGGGACGCGCCACCCCTTGTATTCGGCGGGGCGGGTGTACACGGGCGGGGCGAGGAGGTTGTCCTGGAACGAGTCCGAGAGTGCGCTCTGCTCGTCGCCGATGGCACCGGGGATCAGTCGGATGATGGAGTCGGCGATGACCACGGCGGGTATCTCGCCGCCGGTGAGTACGTAGTCGCCGATGGAGATCTCCTTGGTGATGAGGTGCTCGCGGATGCGGTAGTCGACCCCCTTGTAGTGGCCGCAGAGGATGATGAGGTTCTGGGCGAGCGAGAGCGAGTTGGCCATCGGCTGGTCGAACTGTTCGCCGTCGGGCGAGGTGAAGATGACCTCGTCATAGTCGCGCTCGGCACGGAGCTGCGATATGGCGCGGTCCACGGGCTCGATCTGCATGACCATGCCCGCCTCGCCGCCGAATGGGTACGAGTCGACCTTGCGGTGCTTGTTGGTCGACCAGTCGCGGAGGTTGTGGACGTGTATTTCGCAGAGCCCTTTGTCCTGGGCGCGTTTGAGGATTGAGCAGCCGAGGGGGCTCTCGAGCATTTCGGGGAGGACGGTGAGTATGTCGATGCGCATTATAGATTCTTTATCCTATATGGTTGTGGGTAGAGGTTATTGGCGCGGGTGCCGAGGTTCTTCATCCATCCGAGGGGATGGCCGCCGAAGGTGACGAGGACAAATCCGCGCGGGGTGCCGTCGGGGAGTGCCGTGAGGGTACCGCGGAGATAGTCGAGGGCCTCGGCCTCTGTGAGCCCGACGCGGGGGAAGGCCTCGGGATTCAAGGCGGTGGAGAGGGCCAGGGGGTGTGCGGGGATGAGGTCGCGCCCCTTCACGGTCGCGAGGGGAATCCCCTCGTGGATAACGTCGGCGCTCTCCGAGACGCGTCGCAGCAGATCGGCATGGGCCGTGGGGAAGGCCGTGACGCGGTCTGCCGTCGCGGTTATGGTGTAGCGCTCCGCGTCGCGGAGCCACGCGGATAGGTCGGGCAGCGGGGTCTTGGAGGCGCCCCCCTTCTTCTCGCGCTTGTCGCGGCGGGCGCGGGCGGGCGCGGGGAGCGAGGCGGGCAGATGGCCGGGCTTGCGCAGGAGCGCAACGAAGAGCCCCTCGCCGCGCGTGCGCCCGGGGACGAATCGGCAGCAGGGGATCTCGGTCCCGATACCCGGGGTTATCCCCCACGCGGGGTCAACGGGAATCTCCACTGGCTCGGCGCCGAGCTCGGAGATGATCCACGCGACATTCTCCTCGTCCTCCGTGCGGTTGAAGGTGCAGGTGCTGTACACGAGGTATCCCCCGGGGCGCAGGGCCGGCCAGAGGTTTGAGACAATCTCGCGCTGCAATGCTGCGCACTCGGCCACGAGGCCGGGGCTCCACTGGGCGGCGGCGTGCGGGTCCTTGCGCATCATCCCTTCGCCCGAGCAGGGGACGTCGGCGACAATGAGGTCGAAGGTCTCGGCCAGGCGGCTGAATGCCGCGGTGTCGGCGCGGGTGACTATCACCGAGGGGTCCCCCCACTTGACGAGGTTTTCGCGCAGTATGGCCGCGCGCGCGGGCACAAACTCGTTGGCGACCATGACCGACCCCTCGGGGAGACGGCTCATGACGGCCGTGGTCTTGCCCCCGGGGGCGGCGCAGGCGTCGAGGACGGCGAGCGGGCGTCCGACCTCATCCACGACCTTCGCGGCGACCCATGCGTGGAACATGGATGCTCCCTCCTGGACGTAGTAGAGCCCCTGGTGGAGTCGCGGGTCGAGGGTGAACTGCGGACGCTCGGCGAGATAGTAACCCTCGGCACACCAGGGCACAGGCTCGGCCCCCTCGGGAGGGAGGGCCCCCTTGGCGCGGTTGAGGCGCACGGAGACCTCCGGCTCGCCCGAGGCGAGCGCTTCGGGCAGGTCGGGGAGACCGATCGACTCCATCAGCCGCGCGAACCCCTCGGGAATCTCGACACGGCTCATGAGCGGGCGGGGAGGGGGTGCCCCTCGATGCGTTCGAGCGCCTCGCGCCACTCGGCGGTGATCGGTATGGAGGTCATTGTGCGCGGGTCGAAGCCACACATGACGGTGAGGCAGCGGCACTTGGGGCGGTCCTCATGGCCCACCGGGCAGACCGTCTGCTCGATGGTGAAGCTCTTCTCGCCGAGATTGACGGCGCGGGTCACGACCTCGATCTCCTCGCCGAAGAGCGTCGGGGCAAAGAAGTCACAGTGTACATTGACGACCACCACGCCGGCCTTCGCGAGATCGATCTCGTGGCCTATGGCGTCGAAGAAGTATCGGGCCTTCGCGAGGTCCATGAGCGAGAAGTAGATGGTATTGTTCACATGACCCAGGGGGTCAAGGTCGCTGAATCGGAGCTGAACAGGAGTTTTGTGGGACAAGGGAGTGGGATTTTGGAATGGGGAATTTTGAATGGGGAATTTTGAATTGGGAATTTTGAACTGGAAGGAGGACTTATACGATTTATACGATTCATATATCTTATAATTCCAAATTCAAAATTCCAAATTCAAAATTCATTATCAAT
>CAMWXQ010000258.1 GCA_947178235.1 uncultured Muribaculaceae bacterium | reverse complement strand
GTTCGTGAGAATGCTCGGTCTTTTTTCGTATCCACCCCTGTGAAGCACCCTCTTTTGGGTCTGCGCAAAAAGATTTCGGAGGATTTTTTTTGGTAATCAAAAGAAAAACTGTAACTTTGCAAAGTTTTTTCAACCCTTATTGCCGTGGGAAAGTTTTCAGAATTCAAGCTCCCGCTCAAAACCATGCCCGAGGGCACGCAAGTGTTTAACTACCACCTCGATAAGCAGTTCTTTGAGAACATGGAGAGCACCGACATCCATGACGCCGACCTCAACGTCGAGCTCACAGTCACCCACCGACACGACCTGTACAGCCTCGCGTTCGTGGTGGCCGGGACAGTCACGCTCATCTGTGACCGATGCCTTGATGACCTCATCCATCCCATCGACGCCACGTACAACATCACCGTCAAGTATGGCGATGACTATTCGGAGACCGACGACCAGCTCATCATCCCCGAGTCCACGCCGAGCCTCAATGTATCATATATGATATATGACACAGCGGTCTTGGCCGTGCCTCTGAAACACGTCCACCCCGCAGGCAAGTGCAACCGCGCCATGAGCGCCCTGTTACGCAAGCACCGCGCCGGCAAGAGCGACGAGGACGCCGAACTCACCGACCAGCTCATGGACGAGATGGACACGATGGACTCCGCGCCCACCGACCCCCGTTGGGACGGCCTCAAAGGTCTCTCATCCCAGGCCGAGGAGTGAAAAGACATAGACCCGATCATACAGGCCGCACCTCCCCGCCCGCGGGGTCAGTGGCCGACCACAATATAGTAACAAACACAAAATACAAATAAGTCATGGCACATCCTAAACGAAAGCAATCCAAGACCCGTACCGCCAAGCGCCGCACCCACGACAAGGCCGTAGTCCCCACCCTGGCTCTCTGCCCCAACTGCGGTTCGTGGCACCTCTACCACACCGTGTGCGGCGAATGTGGCTACTACCGCGGACGCATCGCCATCGAGAAGGTAGCCGCCGTCTGAGCACGTCCGGCTTGACCTCCCCCACCCCCGACCTCTGAGCGGCCTCCGAAGAACGGGACGATCCCGTCGAGAGGCCCGTCGAGAGCCGGAAGGGGAGGTTCGTACCTTTTCCGGGACCCAGCGGTCCCACCCCCTCTCCCCTCGACCCCAACATACTGCGACACCCGTCACCACACTCCCCGGCCCGGGGCACGAGGAGCCTCACGCGAGGCCACCGAGCAACCCGGACAGATGTCCGAGGTGTGCGCGTGTCCGCATATAGCCACATCCACTACTCCCACCGCTCACTCCACACCCCAATGCTCAACGCACGTATATCGGGCATCGCTGCCTACACGCCCGACGACATATTAGACAACGAAATGCTCTCGCGCATGGTCGACACCAACGACGAGTGGATCACCACCCGCGTGGGCATCAAGCGCCGCCACATCCTCCGCGAGGAAGGCAAGGGCTCATCATACCTCGGCGTCAAGGCCGTAGAGAAACTGCTCGCACAGACAGGCACAAGCCCCGAAGAGGTCGAGCTCGTCATCTGCGCCACATCCAACCCCGACTACCGATTCCCCGCCACCGCATCGGTCATCGCCTACCAGAGCGGCATGACCAATGCCTATGCCTATGACATCCAGGCTGCCTGCGCAGGATTCATCGTCGCTCTCCAAGATGCCACCGGTTATATCCGCTCGGGCCTCCGCAAGAAGATCGTCATCGTCGCAGCCGAGAAGATGTCCTCGATGGTCAACTATCAGGACCGCACGACCTGTACCCTCTTCGGCGACGGCGCCGCTGCCGCACTCATCGAGCCCACCGAGGAGGAGAACACCGGCGTACGCGACGGCGTGTTCCACACCGACGGCCGCGGCCTCGAACATCTCGTGATGCTCGGCGGCGGCTCCGTGCTCCCCGCGACAGAGGAGACCGTGCGCGAAGGCAAACACTTCCTCTTCCAGGACGGCCGCAACGTCTACAAGAACGCAGTCACCGACATGCTCACCGCCTCGCAGGACGTCATGGCCCGCAACAACCTCACCGTCGACGACATCGACTGGTTCATCCCCCACCAGGCCAACCTCCGCATCATCGAGGCCGTAGGCTCGCGCCTCGGCATCGACCCCGCCAAGGTCCTCGTGAACATCGAGGAGTACGGCAACACCTCGGCCGCATCCATACCCATCTGCATCGACCAGTACAAGGACCGTCTCAAAAAGGGCGATAAGATCATCCTCACCGCATTCGGCGCAGGATTCACCTGGGGCGCGATGTACGTCGTCTGGGACATCTGACACCGACATCCCGACCCGCTCGGGCGACACTCATACTCAGTCATTTGAGATTTTTTTGACCGAAATAGCATCTTTTCAGATGCTATTTTTGTTTATAATACAGTACGGGACGGAAAGTCCGTCCCCCCACACCCCTCACGCAATATAATCATCAACATGGAAGATACCAAGAATATAACCCCCGAGACACCGGCCGGAGCCGCAACCCCCGCCGAAGTACCAGCACCCGCCGCCACTCCCCACCGCGCAGGATTCGTCAACATCGTCGGCAACCCCAATGTCGGCAAATCCACCCTCATGAACGACCTCGTGGGCGAGCGCATCAGCATCATCACCTCCAAGGCACAGACCACCCGCCACCGCATCATGGGTATCGTGAACACCCCCGAGTACCAGATCGTCTTCTCGGACACCCCCGGCGTGTTGCAGCCCAAGTACAAGTTGCAGGAGTCGATGCTCAATTTCAGCGAGGGCGCCCTCACCGACGCCGACATCCTGGTCTACGTCACCGATGTCGTCGAAGACCCCTCGAAGAACGCCGACTTCCTCAAAAAGGTAGCCGCCGAGGAGATTCCTGTCCTCCTCGTCATCAATAAAATCGACCTCGTAAAGGTCCAGGTCGAGCTCGAACAGCTCACCGAGCGCTGGCAGGCCATCCTCCCCAAGGCCGAGATATTCCCCGTATACGCCATCGAGCACTTCAACGTCTCGAACCTCATGAACCGCATCATCGAGCTCCTGCCCCCCCCGCCCCCCCACGTGGGGCAGGAGGGCCGGACCGCCCAGCCCCCCCC
>CAMWXQ010000257.1 GCA_947178235.1 uncultured Muribaculaceae bacterium | reverse complement strand
GCATCCATCATCGCCGTCATGCCCTACTTCGGCTGGGCCCGTCAGGACCGCAAGGACAAACCCCGTGTATCCATCGCCGCCAAGCTCGTCGCCGACCTGCTCACCGCCGCAGGTGTCGACCGTGTGATCACCATGGACCTCCACGCCGACCAGATCCAGGGCTTCTTCGATGTCCCCGTCGACCACCTCTATGCGTCGTCGGTATTCATCCCCTACATCAAGTCGCTCAAACTCAAAGACCTCGTCATCGCATCGCCTGACGTCGGCGGCGCCAAGCGAGCCAACAACTACGCCAAGTACCTCAACGTACCCCTCGTCCTCTGCCACAAACAGCGCGCCAAAGCCAACGTTGTGGCCAACATGACCGTCATCGGCGACGTCAAGGACAAGGATGTCATCCTCATCGACGACATGGTCGACACCGCCGGCACCATCACCAAGGCCGCCGACCTCATGAAGCAGAACGGTGCCCGCTCGGTACGCGCACTCTGCTCGCACGCCATCATGAGCGACCCTGCCTCGGAGCGCGTCGACAACTCGGCCCTCGTCGAGATGATGTTCACCAACTCGATTCCCTTCAACAAACCCTGTAAGAAGGCTACTATCCTCTCCGTGGCACGTCTCTTCGCCGATACCATCCGTCGCGTCCACACCCACGAGTCCATCTCCTCGCAGTACCTAATCAAGTAACCAAACCCGACACATGAATCTCCGCAATATGCTGCTCTGCGCAGGCGCCGCTGCGGGCATGATGGCCTGCACCGAAGCCAAGACCGACGAGGGGCCCATCATCGAGAAGCCCGACTTCCACTCATCGACAGGGATCTTCGACATCGACGCACTCGAAGCCCTCGGCCGCGTGAGCGCCGTACAGGTCTCCCCCGACGGCTCGCGTGTCCTCTTCGGCATCTCGTACGAGAGTATCGAGCAGAACAAGAGCAATGCCGACCTCTATACCATGGCCCCCGACGGGTCTGACCTCAAACGCATCACCCGCACTGCATCGAGCGAGGGCAATTTCTGCTGGATCGACGGCGGCAAGCGCATTGCCTTCACCTATCCTGTCGACGGCAAGCCCCAGGTATTTGTGATGGAGGCCGACGGCTCGGGCCGCAAACAGGTATCCGACGTCGAGAAGGGCGTTGAGGGTTTCCTCTTCTCCCCCGACGGCTCGAAGGTCCTCATCGTCAGCACCGTCAAGTATTCGCGTGACGCCGCCGACCTCTATCCCGACCTCCCCAAGGCCACAGGCCGTGTCATCGACGATATGATGTACAAGCACTGGGACGAGTGGGTGACCGAGATCCCCCACCCCTTCATCGGCTCGTTCGACGGCAACAAGATCGGAGGCCTCGAAGACATCATGGCCGATGAGCTCCGTTTCGAGTCACCCATGAAGCCCTTCGGCGGCATCGAGTCGTTCGCATGGGCTCCCGACTCCAAAAGCATCGTCTACACCTCGCGCAAGAAGGAGGGTATGGCATACGCCGTATCGACCAACTCTGACCTCTACCTATATAATATAGAGGAGAAGTCGACCCGCAACCTCACCGAGGGGATGATGGGCTACGACACCAACCCCGCTTTCTCGCCCGACGGCTCGACCCTCGCATGGCTCTCGATGGAGCGCGACGGATATGAGAGCGACAAGAACCGTCTCTTCACCCTCGACCTCGCCACCGGTACCAAGACAGACCTCACAGCCGACTGGGACTATGCAGTCGAGCAGTTCGCCTGGGCTCCCGACGGACGCGAGATTTACTTCCTCAGCTACCGCGACGGCGTGATGCCCATATTCAAGATGGGTCTCGACCGCACCGTCAGCGTCGTTGCTCAGGGCGAGTGTGACTACGCTTCGGTCGCCCCGCAGGCCGACGGCTCGGTCATCGCACTCCGCCACTCGATGCTCTACCCCAACGAAATCTTCAACATCGCCCCCGACGGCGACGTAAAGCAGATCTCTGAGGTGAACACCGAACTCCTCTCGTCGCTGAAAATGCCCACCGTCGAGCGCCGCACCGTCCGCACCACCGATGGCAAGGATATGCTCGTCTGGACAGTCTTCCCCCAGGACTTCGACTCGACCAAGACCTACCCCTCGCTCCTCTACTGCCAGGGTGGCCCCCAGCAGGCCGTCAGCCAATTTTGGAGCTACCGCTGGAACTTCGCTCTCATGGCCTCGAACGGCTATGTCATCATTGCCCCCAACCGCCGCGGCCTCCCCGGCTTCGGTACCGAATGGAACGAGCAGATCTCGGGTGACTATCCCGGCCAGAACATGCGCGACTACCTCGCCGCAGTCGACGACATGAAGAAAGAATCTTACATAGACCCTGCCCGCATCGGCGCCACCGGTGCAAGCTACGGAGGCTTCTCGGTCTACTGGCTCGCAGGCAATCACGACAAGCGCTTCGCCGCGCTCCTCGCCCATGCCGGCATCTTCAACATGGAGGCCCAGTATCTCGAAACCGAGGAGATGTGGTTTGCCAACTGGGATATGGGCGGCGGCGCATGGAACGCTCCCAAGGACGCCACCGAGGCTCCCGACTATGGCGCATTCTGGCGCAAGGACAATGCCACCGCTCAGCGCACATTCGCCATGTCTCCCCATCGCTTCGTAGACAAGTGGGATACACCCATCATGATGTCGCACGGCGAATTCGACTACCGCATCCTCTCCTCGCAGGGCGAGATGGCCTTCAACGCCGCCAAGCTCCGCGGCATCCCCGCCGAGATGGTGATCTTCCCCGACGAGAACCACTGGATTCTCAAACCGCAGAACGCAATCATGTGGCAGCGTCTCTTCTTCCGCTGGTTTGACCGCTGGCTCAAACCCGAGGCCAAGACTGAGGCCGAGAAGTAAACACCCACGGGACCGCACAAATCCCACCCACTCCATACTGAACGGCCTGCCGACACACAACCCACCCTGTTGATGACGGCGGGCCGTTCACTTTTCACCGACTACCGAATCTGAAAACCATAAAACTACACCGACAGATGGCAACCACCGCCAAACTCCTCTCGCTCCCGCCCAACCTCGTCAACTCGTTCCACGAAGTCACCGCGAAGGACAAGTCCGAATTCTAC
>CAMWXQ010000256.1 GCA_947178235.1 uncultured Muribaculaceae bacterium | reverse complement strand
CTCAATTCAAACACCATTCCGAGACCGGAGCCGATGTTTTAAAGAAAAATTTCCGTAATTTGGAAAAGTACGCTATCTTTGCAGATTGAAATCAAACCCTATCATCGGAATTGATCTAATTACCATAATATCATGGCAGAAAAAAGAGAAAAGTTATTTGAACAGTTTCCGCCTGTCTCCACCGCAGAATGGAAGGCAAAGGTAGAAGCTGACCTGAAAGGGGCGCCGTTCGACAAGAAGCTCGTTTGGCGCACCAACGAAGGCTTCAACGTGCAGCCCATGTACCGCTCGGAGGACATCGAGGGCCTGGCGACCACCGCGTCGCTCCCCGGCGAGTATCCCTACCTCCGCGGCACCCGCGACAACAACGACTGGCTCGTGCGCCAGGAGATTACCCCCGAAGACCCCGCCGAAGCCAACAAGGTTGCACTCGACGTCCTCGGCAAGGGTGTGACCTCGCTCGGTTTCCACATCGCCGAGCCCACCGTCGAGACCCTCCGCACAATGCTCGCAGGCATCGACCTCAAAAAGGCTGAGGTGAACTTCACCTGCTGCCTCAAAAAGGCCCTCCCCCTCGCCGAAGCTCTCGCGGCCTACGCAAACGAGATGGGCGTAGAGGCAGAACTGAAAGGCTCCATCGACTTCAACCCCTTCAAGAAGCCCCTGCGCAAGGGTGTAGAGATGGCTCCCGAGACCGTGACGGCAATGGCCGTGGCGATGCTCGCCGCCGTCAAGACCATCCCCGGCGTGCGTGTCCTCGCTGTGGACAGCGTCATGCTTGAGGACGCAGGCTCATATATCTTCCAGGAGCTCGGATATGCCCTCGCATGGGGCGCATCGTGGCTCACCCTGCTCACCGAGGCCGGTGTCGCAGCCGACGAGGTAGCCCGCCGCATCAAGTTCAACATGGGTGTGGGCAGCAACTTCTTCATGGAGCTCGCCAAGTTCCGCGCTGCCCGCATGATGTGGGCACAGGTGGCCGCCCAGTACGGCGTGGCCGAAAAGGACTGCAAGATGGTGGCTCACGCCGTCACCTCGCGCTTCAACCAGACCCTCTACGACGCACACGTCAACCTGCTCCGCTCGCAGACCGAGGCTATGTCCGCAGCCCTCGCCGGCGTGGACTCCATCACCGTGACCCCCTTCGATGTGCCCTATCAGACTCCCGACGAGTTCTCGGAGCGCATCGCCCGCAACCAGCAGCACCTCCTCAAAGAGGAGAGCCACCTCGACAAGGTCGTCGACCCCGCCGGCGGCTCGTACTATGTCGAGACCCTCACCGTCTCCATCGCCAAGGAGGCTTGGAAGCTCTTCCTCGACGTCGAGGAGAAGGGCGGTTTCCTCGCCGAGGCCAATGCCGGCGAGGTCGCAAAGGCCGTTCGTGAGAGCGCCGAGAAGCGCCACACCGACGTAGCCCGCCGCAAGGAGATCCTGCTCGGTACCAACCAGTATCCCAACGTCAACGAGATGGCCGCAGGGAAGATCAAGGAGCTCCACGGCGCCCTCCCCTGCACATGCGGCAACACATGCGAGGAGAACCCCGCAGGTCTCCCCACCAAGCGTGCCGCAAGCGACTTCGAGGCCCTGCGCCTCGCCACCGAGGCCGCCCCGAAGCGCCCGAAGGTGTTCATGCTCACCATCGGCAACCTGGCCATGCGCCTGGCCCGCGCCCAGTTCTCGGGCAACTTCTTCGGCTGCGCCGGATATGAGATCATCGACAACCTCGGTTTCGACACCGTGGAGGCCGGCGTGGATGCCGCTCTCGCCAAGGGTGCCGACGTCGTCGTCCTCTGTTCGAGCGACGATGAGTATGCCGAGCTCGCTCCCAAGGCGTTCAAGTACCTCGACGGCCGCGCCGAGTTCGTTGTGGCCGGTGCTCCCGCCTGCATGGAGGACCTCAAAGCCGAGGGCATCACCGAGTTCATCCATGTGCGCTGCAATGTGCTCGACACACTGCGCGCCTTCAACTCGCGCCTGCTCGCCAAGTAATCCGACACCTCTCATTCTCCCTTACCGTTAAAGACATGAAACCGAATTTCAAGGAAATAGACATCATAAAAGATGCTTTCGGCGAGGCTCACGCTCCCGCCACCAAGGGCGAAGAGTGGCTCACTCCCGAACTCATCCCCGTCAAGCCCGTCTACACCAAGGAGGACCTCGAAGGACTCGAACACCTCGAATATGTATCGGGCATCCCCCCCTTCCTGCGTGGCCCGTACAGCGCCATGTACCCCCTGCGCCCCTGGACCATCCGCCAGTATGCAGGCTTCTCGACCGCCGCAGAGTCGAACGCCTTCTACCGCCGCAACCTCGCGTCGGGTCAGAAGGGTCTCTCCGTGGCCTTCGACCTCGCAACACACCGCGGCTATGACGCCGACCACGAGCGCGTCGTCGGCGACGTCGGCAAGGCCGGTGTGTCGATCTGCTCGATCGAGGACATGAAGGTGCTCTTCGAGGGCATACCCTTGAACAAGATGTCCGTATCGATGACCATGAACGGCGCTGTGCTCCCCGTGCTCGCCTTCTACATCAACGCGGGTCTCGAACAGGGCGCCAAGCTCGAAGAGATGGCCGGTACCATCCAGAACGACATCCTCAAAGAGTTCATGGTGCGCAACACCTATATCTATCCCCCCGAGTTCTCGATGCGCATCATCGCCGACATCTTCGAGTACACCTCGCAGAACATGCCCAAGTTCAACTCCATCTCGATCTCGGGCTACCACATGCAGGAGGCCGGCGCAACCGCCGACATCGAGCTCGCATACACCCTCGCTGACGGTCTCGAATACCTCCGCGCGGGCATCAATGCCGGCATCGACATCGACGCCTTCGCTCCCCGCCTCTCCTTCTTCTGGGCCATCGGCATGAACTACTTCATGGAGGTCGCCAAGATGAGGGCCGCACGTCTGCTCTGGGCCAAGATCGTCAAACAGTTCAACCCGAAGAATCCCAAGTCGCTCGCCCTGCGTACCCACTCGCAGACCTCGGGATGGTCGCTCACCGAGCAGGATCCCTTCAACAACGTGGGCCGTACCTGTATCGAGGCCATGGGCGCCGCCCTCGGCCACCCCCAGAGCCTCCACACCA
>CAMWXQ010000255.1 GCA_947178235.1 uncultured Muribaculaceae bacterium | reverse complement strand
GTGCGCGAGCGGTTGGGCGATGGGTATGTGTCGGTGTCTACCCGTTTCATGGAGTTGCTCGGCGATTTTGTCGAGCCGAGGCGTGCGCGGATGCCGCTGCCCGAGGCTGAGCGCGAGGCTCTCATCGGTGAGTGCTTGGTGCGAATCGAGGAAGTGCATCGCCGCCATCCCGAGGCGAAGATTTTTGTCACCTCAGACTCGGGTCTGTTCTTGAAGCGGGCTTCGGCGCTGCCCTATGTGGTCGTGGCCGAGGGTGAGATATGTCATGCAGATCTCGTCGCCGAGGGGTCGGAGGGAGGTGACCCCCATTTGAAGACTTTTGTGGATTTCATGTTGATCGCGGGTGCGCGCAAGGCGTATCAGATCAAGTTGGGGAGCATGTACGGCGGCCAGTTCTCGCGCTGTGCCGCGCTCATCGGGGGAGCGGAGTTTGAGAGAATTGGGAATTGAGAATTTTGAATTTGGAAAAATAAATAGAGAATTGAGAATTATGTGAGGCAGCTGGGCCCGCGATAATTCTCAATTCTCTATTATAAATTTCTCAATTCCTTACTGGCGGCCGGAGGTGGGAGTGCCGGGGGCAATCTTGGCGACGAGGCCTTGGAGAACCTTGCCGGGGCCGACTTCGACGAACTCGGTGGCGCCGTCGGCTACCATGTTCTTCACGCTCTGTGTCCAGCGGACGGGGGCGGTGAGCTGAGCCACGAGGTTGGCTTTGATCTCCTCGGGGTCGGTGTGGGGGAGTGCATCGACGTTCTGGTAGACGGGGACGGCGGGGGTGTGGAACTCAGTGGCCTTGATGGCTTCGGCGAGCTCGGCACGGGCGGGCTCCATGCAGGGTGAGTGGAAGCCGCCGCCGACTTTGAGGGGGAGTGCGCGCTTGGCACCTGCGGCCTTGAGGAGCTCGCAAGCCTTTGCGATGGCCTCCTTCTCGCCCGAGATGACGAGCTGACCGGGGCAGTTGTAGTTTGCGCATACGACTACGCCGTCGACGCCGGCGCAGATCTCCTCGACCTTCTCGTCGGGGAGTGCGATGACCGCGGCCATGGTCGAGGGGTTGATCTCGCAGGCCTTCTGCATAGCGGTGGCGCGGGCAGCGACGAGGCGCAGGCCATCCTCGAAGCTGAGGGCGCCGGCGGCGACGAGGGCCGAGAACTCGCCGAGCGAGTGGCCGGCTACCATCGAGGGGTCGAACTCATCGCCCATGGTCTTGGCGAGGATGACGGAGTGGAGGAATATCGCGGGTTGGGTCACCTTGGTCTGACGGAGGTCTTCGTCGGTGCCCTCGAACATGAGGTCGGTGATGCGGAAGCCGAGAATCTCGTTGGCTTTCTCGAACATCTCTTTTGCGGTGGGGTTGGTCTCGTAGAGATCCTTGCCCATGCCCACGAACTGGGCACCCTGGCCGGGGAATACGAATGCTTTCATCGTTTGGTTCTGTATTGTAGTTTCTTGGTTTGGGCTGCAAAGTTAAGAATTTTTTGGCAATTTTAGGGCCCTGCGTTGCCGAAAAGCCTCTGATTTTTTGTACCTTTGTAGGATATTCACCGAACCATCCAAAGAAAATCCATACCTATCGCAGATATGATACCTTGTCTATTCAATCTCGGGACCGGCGAGATCATCGTGATTCTCGTCGTTGTCCTGCTGCTCTTCGGGGCCAAGCGGATACCCGAACTGGCCCGCTCGCTCGGCCGCGGGGTCAATCAGTTCAAAGAGGGACTCAACACGGGGCTCGAAGACAGTCCGAAGTCCACGAAAGACGCTGAGGATAAGGAGAATTGAGCATCGTGGAGCGATCGACCAAAACATCGTTCTGGGACCATGCCGAGGTCTTGCGCGGAGTGCTTCTGAGGATTCTCGCGGCGCTCGGCGTGCTGCTCGCCCTGAGTTTCGCGGTGATGCCCAGGCTCTTCGACACGGTGGTGCTCGCTCCGTGCCACACCGATTTCCCGCTCTACTCGCTCCCCGGTGCGGGGCTCTCGGCTGATGTCGGACTGGTGAACATACGTCTGGCCTCGCAGTTCTTCATCCACATGACCGCGTCGTTCTACCTCGCGCTCGTGCTCGGGCTGCCCGTTATCCTTCTGTTGCTGTGGGGGTTCGTGTCGCCGGGGCTCTATCCCGAGGAGAGGCGCGGGGCTGCGCCGGCACTCGCGGGTGGGTGTCTGATGTTCTACGCCGGGGTCGCGGCGGGATACTTCCTCGTGTTTCCGCTCACGCTCCGTTTCCTCGCCGACTACCAGTTATCTGCGCTCGTCCCCAACCAGGTCTCGCTCGATTCCTACATAGAGACCTTCTTCATGACGCTCCTCTGCATGGGGCTCGCATTCGAGCTTCCTGTGGTGGCATGGCTGCTCGGACGGCTCGGGGTGCTGAGGCGCGGGATGTTCAATGAATACCGCCGTCATGCCATAGTGGCCATACTCGTGGCCGCAGCGGTCATCACCCCCTCGGGCGACCCGTTCACGCTGATGGTGGTGTTCGCGCCCCTCTACCTGTTGTGGGAGATTTCGGCATGGCTCGTACCCGCAAGGAGGCTGGAGTTGGGGGTTGAAAGTTGAAGGTTTAAAGTTGAGAGTTGAAAGTTTAGAGAAAATGACTATCGGAATAATTGTGGCGATGAGCAAGGAGCTCCGCCTTATATTGCCCCTCGTCGAGGGGCTGCATGAGGTCACTCATGGCACCACACTCTTCTACGAGGGATCTGTGGGGGCCAACCGCGTGGCCATAATGGAGTGTGGCATCGGCAAGGTCAATGCCGCCATGGGCGCCACACTCATGATTGAACACTACCATCCAAACCTCATTGTGAGCAGCGGTGTCGGGGCGTCGGCCTCGGGCGACGTGTCCGTGATGGATACGGTGATCGCCACCGGGGTCGTGCATCACGACTTCTGGTGTATCGGTGAGGATTGGGGGCGTGTCCCCGGATCGCCGCGGGTGTTGCCAGCCGTGACATTTGCCGAAATCATCCCCGAGGGTGAGGGGGTCAAGCATGGCCTCATTGCCTCGGGCGACCTGTTCATCAGCAACCGCGCCGAGGTCGACCGAATCCTCGGCCACTTCCCCGAGGCCAAGGCTGTAGACATG
>CAMWXQ010000254.1 GCA_947178235.1 uncultured Muribaculaceae bacterium | reverse complement strand
GCCGATCGGGCTGAGATACGGGTCGGGGGTCGAGATGGCGAATGCGCCTGTGAGTGCCGTGCGGTCAGCCTCGGCCTTGTCGAGCAGGGATTGGAGCCCCTTCTGTGTTGTCACAGGTGTGACCCCGGCGGGGAAGAGGGCGATGATGCGGCTCTCGCCCGCTTTGAGCTTCATTGTGCCCTCGTACCAGGGGGCATCTGTGATGGTATGCGTGTCGGTGGGGAGGACGAGGTTGATTTCCTGACGGGTCTTGTTTCCATACTCGATGGTCACGAGACCTTTCTTTCCCACCTTATATATATTGCCGTTGCAGTACTCCGGTTTGAGGTCGAAGCAGTCGGGTTTGTCGACGCCGAGGTCACCCTCGCGGCTGAACTTCTTGTCGGCCACTCCGCCGAAGCGTACACCGATGGTCACGGGCTTGCGGCCCGTATTGGTGACCTTCCAGAGCGCGACATCCTCGGTGCGTCCGACCTGAGCCTCGACGGTCACGCCCCCCTGGACATAGTCCATGCGCCCCGGGGTATATGTGGCCGTGCAGGGCCCCTCGGGGAGGGTGATGAGCAGATTGCCACCCATGCGGGGGAGATAGATGCCGAATTCGGGCATGTCGCTGCAATCCATGCGGAAGCCCGAGTGGGCGCCGTAGAGACCGCGGATAAACTTGGCCGTCCCGTCGACGCAGACTGCGCCGATGCCGTCTGCGGTGGGGCGATAGTGGAACGGGCGCGCCTGGGGCGCAGCCGAAAGCCCTGCGGCCGCAATCGAGAGTGCGGCCGCAAGGCTGATGAGTCGACTTGATGTCATTTGCTGAGTCTGAAACGTGATTTTACCTGTGTCAAGGCATCGGCTTGATGCCCTCCCATTTGACATTCCATGTTCCGTCCTTCGGGAAGCCGGGGTTCTCGACCTCGCAGCCGTCCCATCCGGCGGTCATGAGTGCCACGGCGGTGAGCAGACCGCCATTGCCGGGCAGATAGCAGCGCAGGCGCTTGTCCTGGTAGTTGTGGCCGTTTGGCAGGTAGGTGTTGGTGCGCTTGTCCATCAGCAGGGCATTGATGGCCTTTTCGGGCTGGCCGAGGCGGGTGGCACACATGGCTGTGGTGGGATAGTCCCAACCCCATGTCTTGCCCCAGTTCCAGTTGTCGTAGATCCAGTCGAAGGTGTTGTTCATGATGTCCTCGCGCACAAGGTTGCACTTGGGCAGGACGCCGAGGGCGGCGAGCACGGCCATGTGGTCGGAGGTGAAGCGGATGTCGTTGTAGGTGTCGGGAGCGGTTTCGGCGGCGAGGTAGAGCGAGTCCTTGGCGGCGAGGGGCGAGAGCTTGTCACGGATTTCGTCCCAGTCGAGGTTGCGCTGCTCACCCTTGCGCTCGCGCCACTTGTTGGCGGTGTCGAGGGCATAGTGCCAGTAGGAGAGCTCGAAGGGGGGATTGACGGTCTCCGATGCTTTCAGTGTCTCCTGGGCGGGGATGGCGCCGCGGAGGATGTAGCGGGTTTCGAGGCCGTCATACTCGGCGAAGGAGGCCATGAACTTGGCGGTCTCCTGGACGAGGGGATAGTACTGGTCGAGGATCGAGTCCGAGGGGTTGGCGCGGTAGAGGAGCTCGGCGAGATAGATGAGGTGGGGCTGCTGCCAGATGAGGAATGAGCCGACCTTAGAGGGAGCCTCGGTGCCCGAGGGGTCGGTCATCTTCATCCAGCGGATGCCGTCGAAGCCCTGGCGCTGGGCAATCTCGCGGCCGATGCCCTGGACCTTGTCATACCAGGGGAGTGTGCGGCCGAGCAGATCCTCGTGGCCGTAGAGGGCAAACTGTGCCTGATGCCACCAGATCATCTCCATGTGGAACTTGCCGAACCACGAGTTGTAGGTCAGACCTGTCTCCTGGGGAGGGGTCGAGCCGGCACACTGGACGGCGAGCAGATACTGGGAGAGGACCACGCGGCGTTCGAGCTCGGAGGCGCGGGGGTCGGTACATTCGCTGAAATCGACGACACCGCCGTTCTTCCAGAATCCCTGCCAGTAGTCGGACGCGGCCTTCTCGGCAGCGGCGAAGTCCTTGGCCTTGAAGTCGGACGCAGGCTTCTCGGGGGTGAACGTGGCGGTGAAGTTCCAGTTGTCCTCGGTGGGGGTGATGGTGACGGTATTGCGTCCCTTCATGACGGGAGCCTCGGCACCCTGCCATGCAAGGGTGACGTAGTATGTGGTCGAGTCGAGCGAGTGGGCGAGCACGGCCTGGTTGGCTTCGAGCGAGACGATTTCGGTCGAGTGGAGGTCATCCTTAGTCCAGTCGCACGCATCGTCGGCATGGGCACCGGTGGGGTAGGGGAAGCGGAGTGTGACTGGAAGGCGCAGGGTCGAGGTGATGTCTGCGGCCACCATGTCCTGTTCGGGGTCGACGGTGGTCAGAACCTTGACGGGCGTGCCGGCGACGGCAAAGTTCGAGGTGATGAGGCCGTTCCACATATCGAGCTTCTGGTCGATGGCCTCGATACCCTCGGGGCTGAGACCCTCGAAGCCGATGGCGCCGATGTGGAGGCGGTGGGGATTGACGCGGAAGTAGTTGGCGGCGTCCTTCTGACGGCCATCCTCCTTGAACTGGTCGGCATACAGCTCCTTGTGGCCGCGGCCGAAGTCATATTCGCGCAGATACTCGTGGCGGTCGAGCCCCTCGGTGTTGGGGAACGAGTGCCATCCCCACTGGCTCTGAGTGCCCAGGGGCACACCGTTGCGGTAGAGTTCGGGGAAGGTTTGCAGACCCGTCACATCGACGGTGAAGGCAAACTCGCCGTTGCCCACGGTGAGCGATGCCAGCGTATCGATCTGTGTGATATGGGGATTGTTGCGCTCTACAAGCGCCTGACGGTCAATAGCCTGTGCCTTGGTGCAAGCGACGAGGGCAGCGGCCCCGGCTGCGACCGCACAACAATAAAGAAGCGACTTGGTCGACATAGAAGGTAATTGAAAAACTGGATTTAAGGTTCGTTACTGACTGCAAAGATACACAAATAAAATGAGAAAACCCACACCCCCCCCCGAAAAAACCCAAACGCAGATCAAACGCGCAAGGTTCTTCTCTCAGACGTCCCCCTAAACGG
>CAMWXQ010000253.1 GCA_947178235.1 uncultured Muribaculaceae bacterium | reverse complement strand
GTCAAGGCCCTATCGACCGAGGCGCTCAAGAAACTCGAACGCATCTACCCCGCCACCGTCGGCCAGGCATCCCGAATCCCCGGCATATCCCCCGCGGCCATCAATATACTCCTGCTCCTCTTAGGGAGATAACGACAGGATGTTCCACGTGGAACAATCACACCGAAATCAAAACATAATCAACCCCATACACTAAAAAAGAACCATGGAATATCTGAAAGCGCGCATCCGCGACGTAGTCGATTTCCCCTCGAAGGGAATCATCTTCAAAGACCTCACGACCCTCTTCAAGGACCCCCGCGGCCTCCACATCATCGGCTGGGATCTCTCGCAGATCTACCGTGACAAGGGTGTCACCAAGGTGGTCGGCATCGAGAGCCGCGGATTCATCGGCGGCTCGATCCTCGCCTTCGAACTCGGCGCAGGCTTCGTCCCCGTCCGCAAGCCCGGCAAGCTCCCCGCCGACACCATCAAGGCCTCGTATGCCAAGGAGTACGGCACCGACACCATCGAGATCCACCGCGACGCCATAGGCCCCGACGACATCGTGGTGCTCCACGACGACGTGCTCGCCACTGGTGGCACGATGGCCGCTGCATACAACCTCGTGAAGCAGATGAACCCCAAGAAAATCTACATCAACTTCATCATCGAGCTCACCTCGCTCAACGGCCGCGCCAACCTCCCCGCCGACGCCGAGGTGACGTCGCTGATTCAGTATTGACCGGGTCATAGCTATCTTAGCTATAATAGCTATCATAGCTATACCCTCGGAAAAATCATGCCCAAGCACCGCAAGTCGAAGGCCTTGGAGGAGAAGATTTCGATCCTCCCCACTACCCCCGGCGTCTATACCTATTATGACGCCGAGGGTACGGTTATCTATGTGGGTAAGGCCAAGAATCTCAAACGCCGTGTAAGCTCGTACTTCAACCGCACACACGACGTCCTGCGCACCAATCTCCTCGTGCGCGCCATCGCGGATATGTCGTACATCGTGGTGCCCACCGAACAGGACGCGCTCAACCTCGAAGCGTCCATGATCAAGGAGCATCAGCCCCGCTACAACGTCCTGCTCAAAGATGACAAGTCCTATCCGTGGATAGTCGTCACCAACGAGCTCTATCCGCGCGTATTCCTCACCCGAGAGCGCATCAAGGACGGCTCAAAGTACTACGGCCCGTACTCGGACCAGGGGGCTGCCAAGGCCACGCTCGAACTGATCCGCCGCCTCTATCCGATACGCTCGTGCCGCATACCGATAACCGAACAGACCATCGCGCGTGGCAATGCCCGCCTCTGCCTCGACTACCATCTGAAACGGTGCAAGGGCCCCTGCCGCGGACTGGTCACGGCGGAGGAGTACAACGCCGACATCGACCGCGTGAGGGCGATACTCCGCGGCGACACATCGGAGCTGCTCGCCCACCTGCGCTCCGAGATGGCGCGGCTGTCCGAGGAGATGCGCTTCGAGGAGGCCCAGGAGCTCAAAATCCAGTATGAGCTCATCAGCCGATACCGCGCCAAGAGCGTCATCGTCTCGCAGACCATCGAGGATGTCGACGTGTTCGGCATCTACGGCGAGGAGGACGAGGTGTATGTCAACTACATGCACGTCCGCAACGGCGCGGTCGTGAAGAGCTTCACCCTCGAATACCGGCGCCAGATGGAGGAGGGCCCCGCCGAAATCCTCTCCTACGCCATGCGCGAGATCGCCGAGCGGTTCGGAGTGACCTACAAGGAGGTCGTCGTGGCCCAGGAGCCCGACGTGATACCCGAGGGGGTGACATTCACCATCCCGCGCCGCGGCGACAAGGCCAAACTGCTCGAAGTCTCGGAGCGCAATGCCCGCCAGCACCGCATCGACAAGATCAAGACCCTCGAAAAGCATGACCCCGAGGCGGCCACCAACCGCATCCTCGCGAGGATGAAGAGCGACTTCCACCTCTCCGAGCTGCCGACGCACATCGAGTGCTTCGACAACTCGAATATCCAGGGCACCAACCCCGTGGCGTCATGCGTCGTGTTCCGTGACGCCAAGCCATCCAAGAAGGACTACCGCCACTTCAACATCAAGACCGTCGAGGGCCCCGACGACTTCGCCGCGATGAAGGAGGTGCTCACGCGCCGCTACACGCGCCTCATGAACGAGGGCCAGGAGCTGCCTCAGCTCGTGGTCGTGGATGGTGGCAAGGGTCAGCTATCGGCTGCCGTCGAGGCCCTGGACGAGATGGGGCTGCGCGGCACGATAGCCGTCGTGGGCATAGCCAAGAGACTCGAAGAAATCTACTTCCCCGGCGACTCGGTGCCGCTCTACATCGACAAGAATTCGGAGACGCTGAGGGTAGTCCAGCACCTGCGCGACGAGGCGCACCGCTTCGGCATCACCCACCACCGCAACCGCCGCTCGAAGGGTCAGACCGTCTCGGCACTGGACTCCATCAAGGGTGTGGGCGAGAAGACACGCACGGCTCTGCTCTCGCACTTCAAGAGCCTCCGCCGCATCCGCGAGGCCGACCTCGACGCCATCGCCGAGATCGTCGGCCCCTCAAAGGCCTCGATAGTCTACAACGCCCTGCACGACGGGGACGAGAATGAGGAGAGGTAAACCTCCCCTCCGAGGACAAAACGCCCCCGATGCCAGCCGTTGGCATCGGGGGCGTTTTGTGTCGTGACCCGGGATCCTCACATGAGCGTCAGCCCGTAGTCCGAGATGAAATCCCGCAGCCCGGGGTTGGCCGCGGCCATGTGTTCGAGCACCTGCCGCTCGTTCCATGTGTGGGGCGAGGCTTCACCCTGGTTGAGTTCGAGTTCGAGAGCGAAGTGGTCGTTCGAGAGCGCATCGCGCATATGGCGCAGCAGCCCGGGCATCGCCGCGAGCAGCTCCTCGCGCTGCTTCTCGTTCTCGATCATCACCCTGTACCGCACCCCGTCGATGAGGGTCGGATACGAGGCGCGCATCGTGTTGACGAGGATGTGCCGCGTGGGGTTGGCGTTCATGAACCCCTGCCATGCGGCTTGCAGCTTCTCGGTCGTGAAGGGGTCGTTGCGGTCAGCGGGCGCGGCGGCCTCGGACGTCTGCTGAGCCGCGGTCTGGGCC
>CAMWXQ010000252.1 GCA_947178235.1 uncultured Muribaculaceae bacterium | reverse complement strand
TTAACTCGCGGATACCGCCGGTGGGGGCGTAGCGGAGGACGTCGACGATGGTACCGGTACCCACATTGGAACCACCCGCACCCTCGTCACGACGATAGGTCATCTTGGGGTTGAACTGGAATGTGAGGTTGGGGAGGATCTTGGTCTGGAGCTTGGTGAGGATGTTGGTACGGCGAACGCCTGTGCCGAGGATGATACCCTTATCCTCGCTCTGGGTGAACGAGATGTTGAAGCGGGTATTCTCGTTGCCACCACCGATGGAGAGGTTGGTCGAGTAGGAGAAGGGGTTGTTGCCCATTACCTCGTTCTGCCAGTCGTTGGTGCGGGCCTTCTTGTAGAGGTCCATGTCATAGGGGTTACCGAACTGCTTGCGCCAGTAGCGGGCCTCGGAGCTGCGGACACCGTTGCCGGCAGCGGCCATATCCCACTGATACTGAACGAAGTCGTAGGTATCCATGAGGTCGAGCTGCTTGGAGATGTGGCTGATGGAGCCCTGGGCGTTGAGGGAGACCTGGGTCTTGCCGGCCTGAGCCGACTTGGTGGTCACGATGACAACGCCGTTACCACCCTTGGCACCATAGATGGCGGTGAGGGAGGCATCCTTGAGGACGTCGATGCTCTGGATATCGGAGGGGGGGATGTCGTTGATGTTGTCGACCTGGAAGCCGTCCACGATGTAGAGAGGATCGTTGGACTGGGTCACAGACGTCGCACCACGGACACGGATGTTGATGTCCGCACCGGGCTGACCGTCGACGGTGGTAACCTGCACACCAGCAACCTTACCCTGGAGGGCGACGGCAGCGGAGGTGACGGGGACAGCGGCGAGTTTCATACCGGAGACGGAGCCGACCGAACCGGTGAGGTCGCGGCGGGCGCGGGTGCCGCCGTAACCGATGACGACGACTTCTTCGAGGGTCTCGGTGTCTTCGACGAGGACAACCTTGATGTGGGTCTGGCCATTAACGGCGATGTCCTGGTTCTTGTAACCGATGTAGGACACCTGGATGGTAGCCTTGGGAGAAACATTCTTGAGGGTGAAGTTACCGTCGATGTCGGTAGATACACCGTTCTGAGTGCCTGCGACCATAACGGTGGCGCCGATCATGGGGTCACCGTTGTTGTCTTCGACCACGCCAGACACGGTGATGTTCTGCGCATAGGCGGGGAGGCCTACACAGAGCACCATCAAGAGAAGCATGGTTTTCCACGCCGAAGCGATGGAAAAGCGACGCAGCACTTGGCCACGCGCTGAGATTAAGTCTTTCATGTTCTTGGTTAGTTGATAAATAAGATGAGTTTCATGCGATTCACAAGGGATATGGATTCGGTTTCTTGCGTTTGGAGTTGGTAATTTGTTTCTTTGCTGTTTGAGGTTTGAGGGTAAGATGAGGGTTTTAGAGGTGATATTTTAGGGTTAACTATTACGTTTTAAGGCTGTCATTCAACAGTTTGACACGGGTTTCGCGACACGACGGAGAGGCCCTCCGGAGCATCGCAGGTGGATCAAGGGTATATTTAACGATACAAAGTTAAGAAAAATTTTTGAAATCACAAAAACTTAACAAAAAATAACGCTGAAAAAATCTTCAAAAACTTTTGACGGAACGGCGGGAGATTCGTACCTTTGCGTACCGGTTTATGCCCCGGCCGGCCGGGGCACTCCCCCACCCTCACGATACACCTATATATAATATATACCATAACCATGAAGAAAATCTACACAGTGCTGACGGCGATGTGGATCGCGGCCTCCGCGGCCTTCGCCACGACACCGCAGGAAGCATGGGAGACGGTCTACCCGGCCATCGAGAGCCGCATCAAGGCCCCCCAGTTCAGAGACAAGGACTACAA
This sequence comes from uncultured Muribaculaceae bacterium, assembly GCA_947178235.1. GTDB lineage: Bacteria > Bacteroidota > Bacteroidia > Bacteroidales > Muribaculaceae > Duncaniella. The sequence continues at coordinate 1,254 of CAMWXQ010000252.1, read as the reverse complement.
CATCCTCTCCTATGGGAAGAAGTCCAAGACCAAGGGCTACCTCTACACCGAACTCATCAACAAGACCATCGACCTCTGCTCGAAGGAGGGCGGCGGCCGCGTCATAATCCCCAAGGGCGAGTGGCTCACCGGCCCCATCACCCTCAAAGACAACGTCAACCTCTACCTGTCGGAGGGCGCTACACTGCTCTTCGTCTACGACCCCTCGCAGTATCCCATCGTGCGCACACGCTGGGAGGGCATGGACTGCTACAACTATCAGCCGATGATCTACGCCAACGGCGCCACCAACATCGCCCTCACCGGCAAGGGCACCGTCGACGGCGGAGCATCGACCGACACCTGGTGGGGATGGAGCTCGAAGCGCGACTACCCCTACACAGGCCAGGAACCCGCGCCCGTGACCCAGAAGGTGGGAGTGCCCCTGCTCCAGGAATGGAACTCGAACGGCGTGCCCGTCGCGAAGCGCAAGATGGGCGACGGATACGGCCTGCGACCCCAGCTCGTGAACTTCATGAGCTGCAAGAATGTCCTCATCGAGGATGTGACCCTGCTCCGCTCGCCGTTCTGGGTGATCCACCCCGTATTCTGCGAGAACCTCACCGTCCGCGGCGTCCACATACAGAATGACGGCCCCAACGGCGACGGATGCGACCCCGAGTCGTGCAAGGACGTGCTCATCGAGCGCTGCTACTTCGACACCGGCGACGACTGCATCGCCATCAAGAGCGGCCGCAACCGCGACGGACGCGACACAGCCCGCCCCACCGAGAATGTCATCGTCCGCGACTGCCAGATGAAGAACGGCCACGGCGGTGTCGTCGTAGGCTCCGAAATCTCGGGAGGATTCAAGAACCTCTTCGCCGAGAACTGTGTCATGGACTCGCCCGACCTCGACCGCGTCGTGCGTATCAAGACCAATGCCTGCCGCGGCGGCGTCATCGAGGACATCTATGTCCGCAACATCGAGGTGGGCCAGTGCAAGGAGGCCGTGCTCAAAATCAACCTCGTGTATGACTACAAGGAGAACTGCGACCACTCCTATCCCCCCACCGTCCAGAACGTCTACCTCGAAAACGTGACCTGCCACAAGAGCCAGTATGGCGTCAAGATCGAGGCCTTCAAGGATGTGTGCAACGTCCGCAACATCGAGCTCGTCAACTGCCACTTCGAGAATGTATCCTCGGGCGGCAACTCGATCGAGGGACTCACAAAGAACGTCATCATCGCCAACACATACATCAACGTCAAGCT
>CAMWXQ010000251.1 GCA_947178235.1 uncultured Muribaculaceae bacterium | reverse complement strand
GCCGGGGATGTCGACGCGGCCATAGTCGGGATACTTGCGCACGAGCTCGCGGTCGACCGGGGTGAAGTCGGCATAGTCGCCACCTTTCACGTAGACGCGGTACGATGCGGCGCCGTCGGCGAGGGTCCACTTGGCATACACGCTCTCGAGCCAGCCCTTGGCCTCGGTGATGTTCACGCCCGAGTTGGTGATCTCGGCGTCACCGGCGGTACCCTCGGCCTTGGCGAATTTGAGAGCGGTGACGTTCTTGACATACTGGTCGGTCCAGTCACCCTTGTTGGAGGTGAGGGTCGCGGTGCCCGAGGCCTTGTCGAAGTCCACCGAGGCGATGTCCGCGGTGTTGTAATATTTGAGGTCACCCTTCGCGGTGGTGAGGAGCATCTGGTGGACGCCGGTGTTCATCTTCACGGAGTGGTCCGAGGTCTGTGTACCGGGATCGTCGCCCGTGCCCTGTCCGCCGCCGTCGGTGTCGACGGGGATGGAGTAGACATAGAATCCGCCGTCGGGCACGATGGTCACGTCGCCGTCAGCGGTGACGGTTCCGGTGTTGTCGAGCTTGTCGGTCGAGGATGTGAATCCGCCGGTGACGGTGAGGTTCGAGGGTGTGAGGACGCGGGCCGTCGAGCTGCTCGACGACTGGGCTGTGATCGTCACCTTGTCGCCGGCTTTGAGGCCGGGGATGGTGATGGATGCGGTCTTCTTGTTGAGGGTTACGGATTTCTTCTTGTTGTCGACGCGGATGTTGTCGGTGCCGGTGGCGGTGAAGAGGAGGCCGTCGGTCAGAACGAGGGTCTGGCCGTTGGCTTTGAGGGGAGCCTCGGAGAAGGTGTTCTGATTGAGCCAGCGGTCGTTGGCCGACTCATATTTCCATGCCGATGTGTCGGCGTTGAGGTTGGCCATGTCGGAGTCGCCGAGTGTATCGAAGCTCCATGTCTTTGCCTGTGCGCCGAGGGCGAGCACGAGGGTCATGAACGATGCTGCGGCTGCGCGCATCGCTCTGCGGGAGGAGAGATTTTTCATTTCACGAGTGTTTTCTGGCCATTGACGATGTAGAGGCCGGGCATGAGGCCGTCGGCAGAGTCGCCGAGGCGCTGGCCTTTGAGATTGTAGACACCGGGGTGCAGTTCGGGTGTGGCGAGGATCTCCTCGACGAGCGAGTTGCCCGAGTGGTCGAAGAGAACGCTCACGAGGCTGAGGTCAGCCGCGAGGGTCGAAGCGTCTGCAAAGTGGAGTGTAACGTTGTCGGGGTCCTTCGGGTCGAGGGTCATCTTGACCAGCTCGCGTGTCTCGGGGACGCCGTCGACGATTGTGGTCAGCGTGCTGTCGGCGCGCCCGGCGAGGGCACATGCGGCGACGGCTGCCACCATGAGGAGTCTTGTTTTCATTGGTCGGTTAAAGGTGGTTTAGAATTAATAGCAGGTTGGGTGGAAATTCAGAATTTGGAATTCCTCTGAGGGGAATTGGGCCAATTAGACTAATTAGTCCAATTTGACCAATTCCCCCCTCGGTAGAATTCCAAATTCGCGGGTCAGTTCTTTTCTTTGAGCAGGTCGCGGATCTCGGTGAGGAGAACCTCTTCCTTGGTGGGCTCGGGAGCGGGGGCGGGAGCCTCCTCGACCTTCTCCTCGCGTTTCAGCTTGTTGATGGCCTTGATGGCGAGGAAGATACAGAAGGCGATGATGAGGAAGTCCACGATGGTCTGTACCCAGGTGCCCCAGTTGAGGGTCACTTCGGGGGTGATGACCTCCTGGGTGGCGCCGTCGATGACGGCCTTCTGGATCACGAACTTATAGTCCGTGAAGTTCATGCCGCCGGTGGCGACGCCCACGAGGGGCATGATGATGTCGTCGACAAGCGAGGATACGATCTTGCCGAATGCGGCACCGATGACAACGCCGACAGCCATGTCGATGACATTGCCGCGCATTGCAAATTCCTTGAACTCTTTGAGTAAAGCCATGAGATGAGTGGATGTTGAGGGGTTACTGAATCCCGTGGGGATTCTGAAAGTTATTTAAGAACAAAGGTAATGAAAATTTCCGATATTATAACATTGTGGCTCAAAAAATGTTTAGTTGTGGTAAAAAAATCCAAACCTCGCGCCCTGGGGCCAACTTTTTTCCACCCCAAACTATTTTAGGATTGAAAAAAGTTTACTAATTTTGTGGCGTCCAAACCGAGGAGAGCCCCGCGGGCCCCACAGGCGAGGATCCAATAGGCTCGTATAATAGGAATTAGCAACAACACAACCCCAATTTCATATCAACAAACATGACTAAAATAGGTATCAATGGATTTGGCCGTATCGGCCGGTTCGTTTTCCGTGCTTCGACCAAGCGCGACGACATCGAGGTAGTTGCCATCAACGACCTTCTCCCCGTGGACTACATGGCCTACATGCTCAAGTATGACACCATGCACGGTCACTTCGACGGCACCGTCGACTACGACCTGGAGAAGAGCCTCCTCATCGTCAACGGCAAGCCCATCCGCGTAACCGCCTGCAAGAACCCCGCCGAGATCGCATGGGGCGAGGTAGGTGCCGAGTACGTGGTTGAGTCCACCGGTCTCTTCCTCACCAAGGAGAAGGCCCAGGCCCACATCGAGGCAGGTGCCAAGTACGTCGTTATGTCCGCTCCCTCGAAGGACGACACCCCCATGTTCGTCTGCGGCGTGAACGACAAGACCTATGCCGGCCAGCAGTTCGTATCCAACGCTTCCTGCACCACCAACTGTCTCGCCCCCATCGCCAAGGTGCTCAATGACAAGTTCGGCATCCTCGACGGCCTCATGACCACCGTACACTCCACTACCGCAACCCAGAAGACTGTCGACGGTCCCTCCATGAAGGACTGGCGCGGCGGCCGTGCTGCCTCGGGCAACATCATTCCTTCGAGCACCGGCGCTGCCAAGGCTGTGGGCAAGGTGATCCCCGAACTCAACGGCAAGCTCACCGGCATGTCGATGCGTGTCCCCACCCTCGACGTTTCCGTTGTCGACCTCACCGTCAACCTCGCCAAGCCCGCAAGCTACGAGGAGATCTGCGCTGCCATGAAGGAGGCTTCCGAGGGCGAGCTCAAGGGCATCCTCGGCTACACTGAGGACGACGTCGTAT
>CAMWXQ010000250.1 GCA_947178235.1 uncultured Muribaculaceae bacterium | reverse complement strand
ATGAGAACACGGTTCTATCCAAAGAGTTTTTTGATATTTATCTTTTTGGGGGAGAAGATCCCCAGGAACTCATAGATCTTGCTCTTCTTGTTCAAGAAGAAGATGTCGAGACGGATAATTTGTGGGTAGTCGATATACCACGCTTCACCAAACTCTTTGCTGTTCCCGATATGCTCTCCTCTACAGGTGGTGGATGGCTTTGGGGGGCCGGTATAGGGCAGTTTAAGGGTGGAACATTAGTCGAGAAGAGTAAGTTTGCCCGTAAATATTGGTATCTAATGGGTGGTACTGCGCCGACTCTTTTCCGTATTCTTATAGATCTTGGTGTAGTTGGTTCAATATGGACAATAATTAATCTATTGACCATTCTGTTTACCCCTAATACCTCACCATTCGCCGCTCAGATAAGGTTGTACCTATTGGCCGTTTGGGGACTGATCATGTTCTACGATCAGGAGCTTACGGTTGTCCTCTCCGTCTGGTTCATGTTCTACATAGCGATGTCGGGATTGCAGCCTGCTGAATTGCAGCGGGTGAAGTGGAAGGAGCCTAAGCCGAGGGCGAGGCTCAGAACGTAACGCCTATCGAGACTGTGGCGCGGTGCAGATTGTGGACTAATGTGTCCTTCTGATCGCCGTAAAAGCTCATCCCATTGTAAGTGTACGAGAGGCTCAGATATGAGCTGAACGTCGACCCCTTGGCCAGTTGTATGCCGATGCCCGGTTGAAGGTAGAGGTTGGCTCTGTCGGGCACTCCTGGGGCTTGGTTATAGGCTATTCCCGCTCTGAAATCCCCGAATAGAAGTCTCGGAGTGGGCTGAAATGAGGTTTGCACGATGGCATAGATGGGGAACGATCGGCACGAATTACTCATCATCGCATCGATACCCACACCCACACCGGCGATTCTGAACCATCCGTTCTGATAGCCGAAACAAGCGTGTAGGTTGAGCGTCGACATATCGTCCCCGCCCATATCTATGCCTGTGGCTATGTTGGCGCCCCATGCGATTCCACCGCGGTTTTCATTCTGGGGCGCTTGGTTATTCTCTTCTGCGTATATGAGGGGTGAAGCCATCATACAGATGGCTGCGAGCAGTGTCTTCAATGGTTTTGTCATGGCGGCGAAGTGTGAGATACGGATGTCAGATATTGGGGAGTTTGAGGCGCAGCGAGGCCCAGCGGTCGAGAACGGTATGGTCCGCGTATTCAAGCCCCAGAGTCTCGGCAACCTTCATGATGACGGGTATATCCTCCTCATAGAAGCCGCTTAGTACAACCGATGCCCCAGGTGCAAGGGTATCGGCGTATGCAGCGAGGTCGGCCGTTATAATATTTCGGTTGATATTGGCTATGAAGAGGTTGACGTCGCGGATGTCGGCCAGCAGACGTGCATCGCCAAGATACAGATGGATTCGCTCAGCCTTGTTCAAGGCCACATTCTCCACGGCATTTGTATAGGCGAACTCGTCAATCTCTATGGCATCCACCTCGGCAGCCCCACGCATCGAAGCGAGGATTGCAAGGATACCCGTACCCGTGCCCATGTCGACAACTTTCAGCCCGCTGAGGTCAGTCGAGAGCAGGCGCCTCAAAATCAGTGTGGTGGTCGCGTGGTGACCCGTGCCGAAGGCCATCTTCGGGTCGATGAGTATGTCGTATTTGCATTCCGGAATATCCTTATGGAACGAAGAATGGATCACGCACTCGTCACCGACAACGATGGGCTTAAAGTAATTCTTCTCCCACTCGGCGTTCCAGTCGCGCCCTTCAACGAGGGTGTCCTCAGCCTTGATACTTGTTGGCATCGGGAAACCCTCAATGACACGGTCGAGAGCTTCGCGGTCAAACACTTCCTCTTTGACATAAGCGGTGAGGCCTGTTTCGTCGGGTACAAAACTTTCGTACCCCTCCTCGGCGAGCATGGCCGCGAGGATGTCGGTCATGACCTCCGAACAGGGGTTCAGGTCGAGGCGAACTTCTATGTAGTTGTTCATTCAGTCTATGGCGAGGAGAGAGGAGGGGCTAAGTATTTATAGTGTTGAATAAGTAAATCTCTGAATTGGGTTCAACGTTTCAGCCGTCGCACGACCTTGAAGGCCTGCGAACCGATTTTCCATGCCATAACGCCGAGGTCGATGTAGCTGAAAGCGCCGAGAATCTTGCCGAAAAAGCCTGTCGGGCCCATGGTCTTCATTCCCCCTTTGGTGAAGTTGTGCAACCGTTCTTCGACGCGTTGGCGATTGATCTCTACCCGCGCTGCTGCATAGGCACGCTGATAGCGCAGTTCATCCATCGTATAACCGCGGAACTCCTGTTTGTGGTGTGGCAACTGTTTCTGATTGTTCATTGTTCTTCGGTTACGTGGATTATTTCATTATGAGTGTAGAGACGAAACGTGCTATCGGGTCGAGCACAAGTTGCTTGCGCATGAAGAAGAGCACCACGACCAGGACAAGATAGATCCCCGCCATGATCATGCAGGCCCCGAACATCCCCGTCGACTTGGCGAGCAGGACTGTCAGACCGAGCGACACCATGAATACCACCACCGAGGAAATGATTATCACGAGCAGCCCGAGCGCAGCGACCCCGAGGAGCATCGTCAGCTTCTCGGCACCGGTGAGTTTGGCGTATTCTAAGTTGAGGCTTATGGTCTCTCGGATTTCAGCCCAGAGGCTCCCGAGTTGTTCTTTTGTATCTGACATAACCTTAGTGATGACTTTTGGATGTTTCGAGGGTGAGATGTTGCGTCACACAGACGCGCAGAGTGCTACGGAATCAAGGCAGGGACTCCGCTCCCCGATTCAGTGGTGGGCAAATCCCTGCCTGTTGTGGCGACAGACGACGGCTGGTTTGGCCGGGCGAACCGGTCTATGATACTCAGTCGTCGATTTGGGTTGTGAGCTGCTCTACGAGAGCGTCGATTTCGTTGTCAGAGCAGAGGATACCCTTCTTGCGGAGAATATCGGCGATGCGTTTGCGCACATCCTCGCCCTTCTCGGGTGCGAAGAGAACTGCGGCTCCGGCACCAACGATGGCGCCTCCGATGAATGCATAGAGAAGATTGATATTCGACATGATTTCTTCTTTTTATGTTGAGGGGGGAGGGTTATAGTTCGGG
>CAMWXQ010000249.1 GCA_947178235.1 uncultured Muribaculaceae bacterium | reverse complement strand
TCAAAGACCTCCGCGTCAAAAACAACACCCTCACCGCCAAACTCCCACCCCTCTCCATCGTAACCCTCAGCCTCAACTGAGTAGGGGCGCATAGGTACATCGTCCACTTGTAGGGACATGCCTTCGGCATGTTAAATATGTGATCAATCGTACGTGTCACAATCTAACATGCCAAAGGCATGTCCCTACAATTGGACGACAATTGGACGATATAATTGTGCTCTAAAACATATTTCCGATGTGCTTAGGTTTGGGGATTTTTTGCTAATTTTGCTGACCGCGCTCTATGGCGCTGCCTGCTCCATCATGTCCATGCCATCCGAAACCTCTGCCACGACCCATTCATCATCCCTGCGACGCGCTGCGGCGTGGCCGGGTCGCGTCGTGAGGTTCTATGTAGAGGGCTTCAAGGGTATGACCGTCGGGAGGACGCTGTGGGCTATAATCATCATCAAGCTCTTCATTTTCTTCGGTATTCTGAAACTCTTCTTCTTCCCCGACCTGCTCAAACGCGACTATGACACGGATCCCGAGAGGGCAGGGGCTGTGAGGAGTACGCTGATTGACCGTTCTGACAGATAGAGACAAATTTCCTAACACAATTCAACAGATATGAACGACTTAATGACCGTTGTCGACTGGTCGCGGTGGCAGTTTGCCCTCACGGCCATGTATCACTGGCTCTTTGTGCCGCTCACGCTGGGTCTCAGCGTCATCGTGGGCATCATGGAGACCGTCTACTATCGGACCCGCTCGCCCCGCTGGCTTGCGATGACCAAGTATTGGATGACCCTCTTCGGTATCAACTTCGCCATAGGCGTTGCGACTGGTATCATCCTCGAATTTGAGTTCGGAACCAATTGGAGCAACTACTCGTGGTTCGTGGGCGATATTTTCGGTGCCCCGCTCGCCATCGAGGGTCTGCTCGCCTTCTTCATGGAGAGTACCTTCATCGCCGTGATGTTCTTTGGGTGGAAGAAGGTCTCGGCTGGTTTCCACCTTGCCTCGACATGGCTCACGGCGCTCGGCGCTTCGATTTCGGCCCTGTGGATTCTCGTAGCCAATGCGTGGATGCAGTACCCAGTCGGCATGGAGTTCGACCCCGTGCAGATGCGCAACGTCATGGACGATTTCTGGGCTGTGGCATTCTCACCTGTGGCTATACACAAGTTCTTCCACACCGTCTTTGACGGCTGGGTTCTCGCGGGTGTCTTTGTCTGCGGCGTGAGCGGATGGCTCCTGCTGCGCGGCCGCCGCAGGGAGATGGCCTTGGAGTCGGTGAAGATCGGTGGATGGGTCGGCCTCGTGGGCATGATTCTTACCATGTGGACCGGCGACATGAGCGCCGTCGACGTGGCCCGCGTCCAGCCCATGAAGCTCGCCGCGATGGAGGGCCTATACAATGGCGAACAGGGCCAGGAGCTTGTCGGTATCGGCATCCTCGCCTCTGAGGAGACCCGCAATGCCGGAGGCGACCCCTACCTCTTTAAGATCGGAATCCCCTATGGCCTCTCGATACTCGCCAACCATGATCCCAAATCGTTCGTGCCCGGCATCAACGACCTCATCGAGGGTGTCAGCTACACCCCCGAGGGGGAGAAAATAAACACCGTGAGCTACGCCGAGCGCATCGAGCGCGGAAAGATGGCCCACGCCGCACTCCGCAACTTCGACACCGCACTCGCCGAGGGTGACACCGCCGCGATGGACGCCTCGCGCGTTCAGCTCGCCGAGAACTATCCCTTCTTCGGCTACGGCTACCTCTCGTCTCCCTCCGAGGCTGTTCCCCCCGTGGCCGTGACATTCTACGCCTTCCGCATCATGGTGATGGCGGGCGGATTCCTGTTGCTCTACCTCATCGTGGCTCTGTGGAGCATCTACCGCCGCCCCGCCCTGTGGCAGAACAAGTGGTGGCAGTGGCTATCCGTGGCCTCGGTCGCAATCGTGTGGATATGCTCGCAGGCCGGATGGGTCACCGCCGAGGTTGGCCGTCAGCCGTGGATCATCCAGGACCTCATGCCCACGAGGGCTGCCGTCTCGGCCATCCCCTCGACCTCTGTTATGGTCACATTCTGGATCTTCGCCGTCGTGTTCACAGCCCTGCTCGTCGCCGAGCTCACAATCATGGTAAAACAAATCAACAAGAAAGAGGAGGAATAAATCATGACACTCGAAACTTTACAGGAATACTGGTGGCTGCTCATCTCCGTGCTTGGCGCCATCCTCGTTTTCATGCTCTTCGTGCAGGGTGGGCAGACCTTCCTGCTCAGTGTCTCGGATCGCTCCGAGGCTTCGGCCAAGATGATTTCCTCGCTCGGCCACAAGTGGGAACTGACCTTCACGACCCTCGTCGTGTTCGGCGGCGCGTTCTTCGCTTCGTTCCCGCTCTTCTACTCCACGAGCTTCGGCGGTGCCTACTGGCTGTGGATGCTCATCCTCATCAGCTTTGTCATCCAGGCTGTCAGCTATGAGTTCCGCACCAAACCGGGCAACATCTTCGGGACGCGCACCTATGATACATTCCTCTTCATCAACGGCTGCTTCGGCTGCATCCTCCTCGGCGTGGCCGTGGGCATGATGTTCTTCGGCGCAGAGTTCACCGTCCAGAAGGGGAATATCCTCGACGGCGCCTCGCCCGTGATTTCGCGCTGGGCCCCGACACACGGCATCGAGGCAATCTTCTACTGGAAGAATCTCCTCCTCGGCTTCACGGTCCTTTTCCTCGCCCGCACCCAGGGAGCGCTCTACCTGCTCAACAACCATCCCGAGCCGGGTGAGTTCTATGCCACCAACCGCGCCCGCGTACTCATCAACGGCGTCACTTTCGTGGTATTCTTCCTCGCTTTCGTGGCAGTTCTCCTCACCTCCTCCGGTCTCGAAATCGCGGGCAACGGAGGCAATACGACTATCTTCGAGGTCGTGCCCTACAAGTATCTGCACAACTATCTCGCTCTCCCCGCCGCGCTCGTGGCCTTCCTCGCCGGTACACTCATGGTACTCTACGGCGTCATCCGCTCGGCCTTCGCCAAGCACTGGACCGGCGGTATATGGTGGAGCGGCATCGGCACGGTTCTCGTCGTTCTGAGCCTCTTCTGGGTTGCCGGATACGCACAGACCCCCTATTAT
>CAMWXQ010000248.1 GCA_947178235.1 uncultured Muribaculaceae bacterium | reverse complement strand
GGCCGCATACTCCACGCGGGGCTCGTTGGTCGCCGTCTGTGCCGTCTGTGGGGCGGCCTGAGGACGTGGCGCGGGTGCGGGCGTCTGAGTGGCGGTCCGCGGCTCGGTCTTGGGTTGGTTTTGGGCGGCGCTCGAACCTGCCGCGGCATTGTCGCGCGGGATAGGTTTCAGCTGCCCCTCTCCCGCGTCGCCTTCACTTGGAGAGGGGCCGGACAATTGGCATATCTTGGCCAGTGTCAGTTCGAGGAGGAACTGTTTGTTCGAGGCCGTGCGCCAGTTGATGTCCGCTTCGTTGAGCAGATTGAGGGCCTTGTACAGGAACTCGGGCGAGCACTTGGCCGCCGTCTCCATCATCGCCTTGCGGACATCCTCGTCGGCTTCGAGCAGCACGACCGTGGCGGGCGAGAGGGCCACCATGAGGTCGCGCAGATAGTCGGTGAGACCCGTGAGCAGGAAGTGCGAGTCAAATCCGCGGTCGCGTATCTCCTTGTATATCAGCCATGTTTCCAACACCCTGCCGCCGAGGAAACAGTCGAGCAGACGGCCATAATACTCCGAGTCGAGGATATTGAGGTTGTCGATGGTCGACTGGTAGGTGATGGACCCGCGCGACGAGGCGGCCACCTGGTCGAAGATCGAGAGCGCGTCGCGCATGGCGCCGTCAGCCTTGCGGGCTATGACGCTGAGGGCCGCACGCTCGGCGGTTATACCCTCACTCTCAGCCACATACGCAAGATGATCGACCATATCCGCGACCGTGATGCGGTTGAAGTCATAGATCTGGCATCGCGAGAGGATTGTCGGGATTATCTTGTGCTTCTCCGTGGTGGCGAGGATGAAGACGACGTAGGACGGAGGCTCTTCGAGGGTCTTGAGGAAGGCGTTGAACGCCGCCGATGAGAGCATGTGAACCTCGTCGACGATGAAGACGCGATAGCGTCCCGTCGAGGGGGGCGTCTGCACCTGCTCGACCAGGGCGCGGATGTCGTCGACACTGTTGTTGCTCGCGGCGTCGAGCTCGATGATGTTGAGCGAGCGTCCCTCGTTGAACTGGCGGCAGGAGTCACACTCGTTGCACGCCTCGCCGTCGGGGGTCTGATGCTCGCAGTTGATGGTCTTTGCGAAGATTCGGGCACAGGAGGTCTTCCCGACGCCGCGCCCTCCGCAGAAGAGATAGCTGTGCGCCAGGCGCCCCGTGGCCACGGCGTTCTTCAACGTCGACGTGAGGGCGCGCTGTCCCACGACGCTCGCAAAGGTCGAGGGACGGTATTTTCTGGCCGATACAATATATTGCTCCATTTTGGGGTTTATGCTTATAGGTGCAAAAATAGCAAATTTCTGCACAACGTCAAAAAGTTTTTCGCCGTTTCGGGATTATTCCGTAAATTTGCGTTAAGAAACAGGCGCGCCGCGCGGCGGCGCCCCCCTCAGCCCGAAACCCAAACATACCTGAATATGTCAACTACACTGGTCAACACCGACTTCAACTTCCCCAACCAGACCGCCGTCTACCACGGCAAGGTCCGCGACGTGTACACCATCGGCGACAACCTCCTCGTGATGGTCGCCACCGACCGCATCTCGGCCTTCGACGTAATCCTCCCCAAGGGTATCCCCTACAAGGGCCAGGCACTCAACCAGATCGCAGCCACGATGCTCGACGCCACCGCCGACCTCGTGCCCAACTGGAAGATCGCCGTCCCCGACCCCATGGTGACCGTCGGCCGCAAGTGCGAGGGGCTCCGCCTCGAAATGATCATCCGCGGCTACCTCGCCGGCAGCGCATGGCGCGCATACAAGAGCGGCGTCCGCGAGATCTGCGGCGTACGTCTCCCCGAGGGGATGGTCGAGAACCAGAAGTTCCCCGAACCGATCATCACCCCCACCACCAAGGCCGACGCCGGCCACGACGAGGACATCTCGCGCGAGGAGGCGATTGCCCAGGGTATCGTCACCGAGGAGCAGTTCGACACGATGGCCGCATACACCCGCGCCCTCTTCAAGAAGGGTTCGGAGATGGCCGCCGAGAAGGGGCTCATCCTCGTCGACACCAAGTATGAATTCGGCCTCTACGAGGGCAAGGTCATCCTCATCGACGAGATCCACACCCCCGACTCGTCGCGCTACTTCTATGCCGACGGCTACGAGGAGCGTCTGAAAAACGGCGAGCCTCAGCGTCAGCTCTCGAAGGAGTTCGTGCGCGAGTGGCTGATGGCCCACGGATTCATGGGCAAGGAGGGCCAGCAGGTCCCCGAGATGACCGACCAGTTCTGCGAGGAGGTCTCGGAGCGCTACATCGAGCTCTACGAGCACATCACAGGCCTCAAATTCGAGAAGGCTCCCGAGGCTGACCTCAAAGACCGCATCGCAAAGAACGTCCTCGACTGCCTCGCAAACCTCGACTAAGTGAATTGGGAATTTGGAATGTTGGATTTTGAATGAATCATTCGGAATTCAAAATTCAAAATTCCCCATTCAAAATTCCTCCTGGATGGAAGTAGAGAAGATCACCCCATACGGCGGCGAGGGAGCCGACAAGGCGGGACAGGTGCGCGACATGTTCGACGCCATCGCACCCGCCTACGACTTCATGAACCGCTGCATGACCCTCGGCATGGACCGCTCGTGGCGGCGCAAGGCCGTGCGGCTCCTCGGCCCCGCATCCGAGTACCCGCGCGTCCTCGACGTAGCCACGGGGACAGGCGACATAGCACTCGAACTCGTGCGCACCAACGGCACCCCCGCCGTCACCGGCATCGACCTCTCCGAAGGTATGCTCGAAGTCGGGCGCCGCAAGGTGGCCGAGGCGGCCCTCCCCGCCGACATCACCCTGCGCACGGGCGACTGCCTCGACCTCGACCTGCCCGACGCGAGCTTCGACGGCGTCATATGTGCCTACGGCGTGCGCAACTTTGCCGACATCCCGCGCGGCCTCCGCTCGATGTGGAGGGTTCTGCGTCCCGGAGGCAGGGTCGTGATACTCGAACTCTCCACCCCGGCCTCGCCGCTGGTCAAGCCGTTCTACGACCTCTACACCCGCGCCGTCATCCCAACCCTCGGGCGGATGGTGTCCAAGGATGTCCGCGCATACTCGTACCTGCCCGAGTCCATCGCCGCCGTACCCCAGCGCACAGGGATG
>CAMWXQ010000247.1 GCA_947178235.1 uncultured Muribaculaceae bacterium | reverse complement strand
CCCAGCCTTTGCTCGGAGTCTTTTTTTGTGTCTGTGAGGGGACAGTAATTCAATTTATTACTTGTCAGTTATGTAGGTTTTGCTTTTTTCAAAGAAGGGGGGAGGGGAGATGGCCGCACGACGGCGCGACGGGGGTGTCAGAGGGGAGAGAACGGGTATATAATCTGAGCGGAGGCACATCGTACAATGTGCCTCCGCAAAGTTAGCGAAAATCCCTCGGATTTCCTCTTTAAAGAATGTTAATCTCGCTGCATGTGTACATCCATCTGGGGGAAGGGGAAGCTGATGCCTGCGCGCTCGGGGAGCTCGTCGTAGAACCGCTCGTTGAAGCCGAAGAAGACGTCCCAGTAGTCCTCCTTGCGGACCCATGCGCGGACGGTGAGGGTGACGGCCGAGTCGTCGAGCGAGGCGACCCATACCACGGGGGCGGCGCAGCCGGGGGTGTCGGGGCCGAGGATGCGGGCGTCGCCGCCGAGCATCCCGAGGATGGCCTCGCGTGCGCGTGCGGGCGAGTCGCCGTAGCTGATGCCGATGGTCCAGTCGACGCGGCGGACGGTCTGGGTGGTCGAGTTGTTGATGGTGCCTGTCGAGAGACCGCCGTTCGGGATGATGATGGTCTTGTTGTCGGGGGTGGTGATGATGGTGTTGAAGATTTCGATCTTGCGTACGGTGCCCGCGTATCCCTGGGCCTCGATGGTGTCGCCGACCTTGAAGGGTTTGAGCAGCAGGATGAGGACGCCGCCGGCGAAGTTCTGCAACGTGCCGCTCAACGCCATGCCTATGGCGACGCCGGCCGAGGCGAAGATGGCCAGGAACGAGCTTGTCTCCAAGCCGAGGATGCCGATGACGGTGACCAGGAGGATGAAGTAGAGGACTATCCTCACCATGCTCAGTATGAAGGTTGTGAGCGAGGCCTCGACGTGGCGTTTGAGCATCAGCTTCTCGGTCACGTTGTAGAGGCGCGTAATGATGAAGCGCCCGGCGTAGAACACCACCAGTGCGATGCAGAGCGAGATGCTGAAATGGATGAGCTTGCTCACGAGGGTGCTCATGAGCTCGTCGAAGGTCATGTCTTTGAGCTGCGCGAGCTCGACGGCGGGGGCGGCGGCCACAGCTTCTTCGGCCGCCTGGATGAGGGCTGGGATCATTTGTCTATCGTGTCGGGTGTGATTGGATTCATTCGCTGATGGCTTGCCACCACTGGGTCGTGTCGTAGCCGCGGTATGTTATGTCGCTCTCGCTGCGGATTACGCCCGAGCCGAGGCCACAGTAGCGGCGGATGCTTATCGGGCCGATGGCGTTGAGGGTCGTGGCCTTGTAGGTGACGGCGGCGTCGAGGGCTGCGCGCCATGCGTCGTCGGCGCCGAGCAGTTCGTAGTAGGCTTCCATGTCATAGGTGTGGCAGAAGTTGCCGCTGCGCACGTAGGTCTGTATCCCCGTCACGTCGGGGTACCCCGTGCGGGCCTGCCACAGGCGGCGGCTCTCGCGGGCAAGGGCGTCGAGCGCCGAGGTGTCGATGACGGTCATCTGGCAGTTCTTGTTGCGCGACGAGTACCATTCGAAGGTATTCTTGGCCGCCTGCACCATGTCGGGCTCGGGGGCGAAGAGGCAGGGGAGGTTCTCGGCATACGGCATCCCTTCGAGGCTGAGCTCGGTCGGCGAGGCCACGAACACCGATGTGGCCGTGCGCAGCTCGTAGGCGGTCTCGATGTTCCCCATCAGACAGCAGTCTGCGTAGACGAAGTCGAGCCCGCGCCCGGCGAGGACACGCCCGAGCGACTGGATGGTCATGTAGTGGCCGCGGTCCTCGCCGAAGGCCTTGTAGCGGTCCTCGGTGCCGGGCGTTGCGCCGAGCCATCCGTTGGCGTGGCTCCACAGGACAAGGCCGAGCCCCTCCGAGGGGGCGAGGCGGGCCACGTCGGCCAGGACCTCCTCCATCCTCGCGGGGTCTGTCGAGTAGAGTTCGGTGTCGTACTCTTTGAGTGTCACGGTCTCCCCCTTGTCGGTAATCTCAATCAGCTGCGGGGCGCCGTAGGTGTACTGTTGCGATGCGCGGTAGACCACGAGCCGGCCGCCGTCGAGGGCCCCGGCACGGGCGCCGGCGATCATCTCGTCGATGTCGGCCTGGTCATATCCCATGGAGCCGAGCGAGTTGTCGGCCACCATGTAGACCAGGACCGTGCGGTGGGCTGGTGTGGGGTCCGGCGTGGGCTCGTCCTTCTTGTCCTTGCAGGACACGGCCACCATCGTGGCCACCAGGATGAGTATGTGGGTCAGAAATCTATGTGCAAATCTTCTCATACAACCAATAACGTGCAATCCGACAAAAAATTGCAATCCCCATCGTTAAATATTTTTAACTAAAAAGCTCCTCCGGCAACCCCCATCTGTGTGTTATCTTTGCGTTGGGCTATGATAGCTAAAATAGCTATCGTAGCAATAATAGCTCCCCGAATAAATCCCAATTCTCCATTATGCATATCACCCTTCTTCCCGACCGACGCACTATAGATGTCCCCGGCGGTACAACCGTCGCCGAGCTCCATACCCTTGCAGGCCTCCCCGCTACTCCCGCGCCTATATGCGCGCGCGTGAACAATAAATATGAGGATCTCTCCTTCACCCTCTACGCTCCGAAGCAGGTTGAATATCTCGCCCCCTCGACCCCCGAGGGCGCGCGATGCTACGTCCGCTCGCTCTGCATGATGCTCTACCGCGCTGTCGCCGCCCTCTACCCCGGCGCAACGCTCCGCGTGCGCAATTCCATCTCCCACGGATACTACTGCACCGTCTCGCTCCCCCGCGACGGAGCCCCGCGCCCCTCGCGCACCGAGATCGCGGCCGCCATACGCGCCGAGATGCAGGAGCTCGCTGCCCGAGACCTTCCCATTGTCCGCTCCGAGCTCCCCACCCCCGAGGTCGCCGCGATCTTCCGTGCCCAGGGTCTCGGCGAGAAAGCGCGCCTCCTCGAAGACCTCGCCGAACTCTACACCGTCGTCTACACCCTCGACGGGACCACCGACACCGCCGTCGGCCCCCTCGCCCCATCCACGGGTATGCTCCGTGTCTTCGACTTCATCCCCTGGGGTGACGGCGACGGATACCTCCTCCTGCCCCCATCCAAGGATAACCCCTCACTCC
>CAMWXQ010000246.1 GCA_947178235.1 uncultured Muribaculaceae bacterium | reverse complement strand
ACTTCTACGAGTACGAGATTCCGCTCGAACTCACCCCCGCGGGCAAGTACTCCGACTCAGCTTCGGACCGCTGGGAGGTATGGCCGCGCAACAACTTCATGGACTTCGAGCTCCAAAGCCTCGTGGATGTCAAGAAGGAGCGCAACCGCGCCAAGAACGAGGGTAAGCCGGGCGTTGGCTTCGGCGTGGCCTATACCGTGCGCGACCCCGCCAACGAACGCAACCGCATATCCGTGACCGGCAACCCCTCGCTCTCCGACGTGAGGGTCATGCTCGTGGGCATCCGCAATAACTCTTCGACCGTCAAGGATGGTACCGTATGGCTCAATGAGCTCAAAGTGACCGACTTCAACAACTCGGGAGGCTGGGCAGCAAAGGCCAACCTCAACGTCGGCGTCTCGGACATCGCCACGCTCAATGTCGGCGCCCATGTCGAGACCGCCGGATTCGGCTCGGTCGACCAGGCGCTCAACGCCCGCCGCATGGACGACTACGAGCAGTACAACTTTGCGATGCAGGTTGACGCGGGCCGTTTCCTGCCCGAGAAGGCCAAGCTCAAAGCCCCCGTCTACTATTCGGTGTCCAAGGAGAAGACCACCCCGCTCTACAACCCCCTCGACCAGGACGTGAAGCTCAAAGAGGCCATCGACGCCTGTGCCACCCGTCAGCAGAAGGACTCCATCGAGGCCTTCGCCGTCGAGCGCTCGACTGTGCGCAGCTTCTCGATCTCGGGCTTGAAGTTCGACGTCAAGTCCAAGAACCCGATGCCGTGGGACCCCGCCAACTTCACACTCAACTTCTCGTTCAACAAGCAGTCCAAGACCGACCCCACGACCGAGTATGAGAACACCAACGACTACCGCGGCTCGTTCCAGTACTCCTACACCCCCTATGCCAAGGCGTGGAAGCCGTTCGAGAAGCTCATCGACGCCAAGAACAAGAATATGAAGTTCTTCCGCGAGTGGGGTCTCAACTACCTGCCCACGAACATCTCGTTCCTCACGAACATGTCGCGCTACTACTACGAGTTGCAGACCCGTTCGGAGACCGATGTCGACTTCCAGCTCCCCGTCTCGGTGAGCAAGAATTTCATATGGGAGCGTCAGTTTGCACTCACCTGGAACCTCACAAAGAGCCTGTCCCTCAACTTCAACTCCAACACCTCGGCCCGAATCGAGGAGACGATGGGTGCAGTGAACCGCAAGCTCTTCCCAGACCGGTACAAGGAGTGGAAAGACACCGTCATGCAGAGCATCCTCAGCATGGGTACGCCGTGGAGCTACAACCAGTCCTTCGTGGCCACATACCGCGCGCCGTTCAACAGCATCCCGGCCCTCAACTGGATCACAGGCAATGTCTCGTACAACGCCACCTACCGATGGGACCGCGGCGCTGAGGTCGACGGCATCTCGATGGGCAACTCCATTGCCAACCAGGCGTCGCTCAACGTAGACGGCCGCCTCAACCTCGAAACATTCTATAACAAGTTCAAGTACACGAAGGAGGTCAACCAGCGTTTCCAGGCCAAGCGCACCAACCAACCCGCCAAGAAGCCGAAGAAGTTCGACCGTACCTTCACGCTGAAACCCGATACCTCGCTGACGGTCAAACACAACCTGCGCACAACCAAGATCAAGGTGACCGCCCAGACCCCCGACGGCAAGCCGTTCAAGCTCGAACACAAGGTCACCGACGCAAACTCGATCGAAATCCTCACCCGCAGCGACCGCAATGTGCGCATCCTCGTCGAGGAGGTGCTCAAAGAGGAGAAGGGCGTGTGGCGCGAGGTGGGCGAGTACGCCACGCGCCTGGCGATGTCTGTGCGCTCGGCGTCGGTCAAGTTCCGCAACACCCGCTCGCTATCGCTCCCGCTCTTCCGCCCCGAGATCGGTAATGTCTTCGGGCAGACCCGCAGCATGGGCCCGATGGCTCCGGGCCTCGACTTTGCCTTCGGTCTCGCGGGCGAGGAGTATATCGACAGGGCCCTCTCGCGCGGATGGCTCATCACCGACGACGGACAGACCTCGCCGGCCAACTTTGCGGGCACAAACGAAGTGAGCTTCGACGCAACCATCGAGCCGTTCAAGGGCTTCAAGGTCGTGCTGACCTTCAACCGCACCCGCAACGACACGCGCTCCGTCCAGTTCATGTACGCCAACATGCCGACGACCCTCGCGGGCTCCTACACCAAGACCCATGTTGCGCTCCGCACCTCGCTGCGCCACTTCAAGGCCGACAACGGCTATCAGTCCGGCGCATTCGACAACTTCCTCAGCTACATCCCCGTGATGGCACGCCGCATCGAGGATCAGTACGCGGGGACCACATATCCGCAGGGCGGATTCATGGACGGCAACATAAATGCAGGGCACCCCTACAATCCCGAGGTCGGCGGCGTCTCCGCGACGAGCTCCGACGTGCTCATCCCCGCCTTCATCGCGGCCTACACGGGAACCAATCCCGAGAAACAGTACCTCGACCCCTTCCCCTCGCTCGCAGCCATACTCCCCAACTGGCGCGTGACCTACGACGGCCTCGTGCAGCTCGGCAATATGAAGAATATCTTCAAGAGCTTCACCCTCAACCACGCATACCAGTGTACGTACAGCGTCGGCTCATACTCGTCCTTCCTCAATTATATGGAAGCGCCGGGCAGGCCAGGGCTCGGATTCACGCTCAACGAGCTCACCGGTCAACCGATACCTTCGTCCCCCTACAACATCTCGTCGGTGGCCATCACCGAGAAGTTCGCTCCCCTCATCGGTGCATCGGCGACCTTGAAGAACGAGATGACCGTCTCGGCCGAGTACCGCGACTCGCGCACACTGACGCTCAACACCTCGGCGGGTCAGATCGTAGAGGCCAACCAGCGCGGCCTCACAGTCGGCCTCGGCTACAAGATCGTGGGCTTCAACACGGTCCTCAAAATGAAGGGCTCGGGCAAGGGAATATCCAATGACCTCACCATCAACGGCGACTTCTCCTTCTCCGAGACACAGGCCCTCATCCGCCGCATCGAGACCGCCTACACCCAGGCCACCTCGGGCACCCGCACCATCAACATGAATCTGACGGCCAACTATGTGATGTCACGCCGCATAACCATAGGAGCCTTCTTCGACCAACAGATCAACACCCCCAA
>CAMWXQ010000245.1 GCA_947178235.1 uncultured Muribaculaceae bacterium | reverse complement strand
GCCAAAGGACACAAGAAAAAGGACTGTCGCTGTGTGTCTACCGGTCGCCTCCGAAGCGATGTCGGCAGCACTCTATTTCGATCCCTCGGTCTACAAGAACGCCCAGCAGATTTGGGTTCAGCAACAAGCTTCGGGGGCGCTGATAGATGCCGTCAGACATGGTGTTACAGGTAAGGACAATGAGAAATTCGGCAAGCTCAGACCCTTCGGCATGTTAGAGCAGTGTGATTATCTCAGCCGAATAAATAGCCTGCTGCCCAAACTCGTGGCCTATGCCTACGATTGCCTCGGGAAGAATACCACTCTCTCCGAGGAGTATGACAAGAGCGGCGACCCCAATGAAATAATCGAGAAGGCCAAAGCCCATTGGATCTCAATCGCGCAGGATGGAGGCAAAACAGCTATCTCAAAACGCTGGTCCAACATATATTGCGCAAATAGCTTCGATACAAAGGTTCGATGCGCAGGTGTCGATCTGTCGAGCCATTGCAAACTCAGAGACAGAGTCATGATTGAGGAACTCGCAAAGGTCGAGCACAACCGATGGGTGATAGAGCAGTTGCTCCTCGGCATACGTCCCGTCGACCGCTCTTATGCCGGACGTCTCCCAATCGAAGACAAGGAACTCAAAAAGGAACTCAAAGCCCAGAATATCCATACCGACCTCGTATCCAACGAGATATTGGGCTCTTCGCAATACTACGATGAGGAGATTGCCAAGATTATCCCGTTGGCGTATGCCATAATTAAACAAGCTGACCCCAAATGACTGACCGAGAAATCATACAGGGACTGATTGGGAGGGACAATCGTATCACGGAGCAGTTCTTCTTTGTGCAGTGCCGGCCTCTGCTCACGGCCATCATGCGCCTCGTGTTCAGCTACCCGGTGGAGTATGATGAGCTCGTCGGTGAACTCTATGAGTATCTCATGGAGGATGAGGCGGCCAAGCTGAGACAGTTCCAGTATCGAAGCACCCTTTACCAGTGGATCAAGGTCGTGGCTACGCGCTTCTTTATCCGCCACAGGGACAAGATGATAGAGGACAGGTCGAAGGAGACTCCTTATAGCAGGGAGGATGGGGAGACCGTGACAGACACGGCTGCCCACGTGGCCGATAGGTTGGATGTGGAGCGGATGCTCGCGCTGATGCCCAATCCCCGCTATGCCGACGCCATCCGCCGTCTCGTTCTCGACGGCATGGAGCCCGAACGGTATGCCGCAGAGATCGGCGTGACCGTCGGCAATCTGTATAACATTAAGAAACGTGCGATGGACGCACTGACGCGCATCGCCATTAAATATTACAGCTATGGGAAGTGACCATAACTACGTATCAGACGAAATGCTCGCGGCTTTTCTCGACGGCAATGTCAGCGGGAACGAGGCGGCACAGGTCCTTGACGCTATCGCGACAGACGGCGAGGCGGCCGAAATCCTCGGTCTCTCGGCGGCCATAGACCGCGAAGTCGAACTCGAAGAGCGGCGTATTCTGCCCATGTGGGCGCTCGCAGCCGCCAATCCCGAGAATCTCTGCTCGTTCGATTGCGAGACCTACATACTCAACCGCCTCGGCTTCGACATCGACAGCTGGACGCTGCTCGAAACCGCCAAGGCCAACAATTGGGTGCGCGAGGAGGGTACCCCGCTCCACCACGTCGGGCGCCTGCTCGAACTCAAAGGTCTCCATGTCGAGCGCAAGTACGACGCCTCGCTCGATGAGCTCGCCGCCGCTCTCCGAGAGGGCCGTGAGGTTGTCGCGGTAGTCGACAACGCCCTCCTCGACGGCAAGGCTTCGGACTGCAAGACCCCATCGTACCATGCAATCTACGTCACCTCGGCAGACGGGGACAGGGTCGGATACCTCAATCTCGGCACTCTTGCCGAGGAGAGGGTCGCCGCGGATATTTTTCTCAGAGCTTGGAAGTGCTCGGGCAACTATATGGTCACGGCCACCATGCAGCCCAACGGGTATAATCCCCAACCGATCGATGTTGCCGACATTGACCTCGATGCCGACCTCCTCGACCTCACCGAAGCGATAGCCGAGAATGCCCACGACACATGGGCCCGCGCCCGCATGGACGAGGGTTGGACCTATGGCCCCGTCCGCGACGACGCCCGCCGACAGCATCCCGACCTCATCCCCTACGCCCAACTCCCCGACAGCGAGAAAGAATACGACCGCATCATGGCCATGAACACCCTCCGCCTCGTCAAACGCCTCGGGTTTGAGATAGTGAACACAAATAACAGATAAATTTCGATAATGAGTAGCGAAGATAAGAAATATATAGCCTTCATATCCTATTCGAGAAAGGATAAGGATATAGCAGATTGGCTTCATACGAAGTTGGAGAATTACGTACTACCCGACAGAGAGAAGGCCATGCAGATATTCCCCTTTAAGGGAAAATATTTCCGCCCAGTGTTCTTGGATACACAAGACTTGCACGTAGAGGAAAGGCCCTTTTCTGACAGGTTACAGGAAGCATTGAGGAATACGTCGTATTTGATAGTTCTGTGTAGCAAGAACTCTTCGGTATCCCCATTTGTAGAGAGGGAGATTAAATACTTTCTTGAAACACATGAGAATAATTTGTCTCGCATAGTGCCGTTGTTCATTGATGAGGTGAATGGCGCAATTCCTCCTGTATTCGAGGATACTACTATAATGACGCGTCATTTCCCCATATACAATACACGCCTCTCAAAGAATAGCGAAGCAAATAATTATTGCTTCTACCAAATCGTATCGTATATTCTCGGAATTGATTTTTCAGAAATATACAACAGATATGAGGTAGATGCGAATAAACAGATAAAAAAGAAGAGACGGTTCCTTTTGTACATCATAGCCTCCCTATCTCTGATGCTTTGTGTCTTAGGTGGTATGTTCTATACATATAGTGAACAGAAAAACAAAGCATTGGAACGTAAACAACGTCTCATAGATTTTGAGAAGAAGGTGTTTCCTGCGGCAATCGTACATGGTTACGAGCGCAATTTTCTAACACCGGTCATAAACCATCTGAAAACTAAACCGGAGAGGTTTAGTATATACATCGTGCTGCCAAACAACGAAAGGGATCTCGAACATCACGATAGCGTGGGAGATGTCGCATATGAAGCAAACCTTGCTCTGGGGATTGATTCTAT
>CAMWXQ010000244.1 GCA_947178235.1 uncultured Muribaculaceae bacterium | reverse complement strand
AGAGTTTGAGATTCATCTTCTCGGGGAGGCCGCCGACGTTGTGGTGGCTCTTGATCGTGGTGCCGGTGATGGAGAGGCTTTCGATGCAGTCGGGATAGATGGTACCCTGTGCAAGCCACTTGACATCCTCGATCTTGTGGGCCTCGGCGTCGAAGACGTCGATGAAGCCCTTGCCGATGATCTTGCGCTTCTTCTCGGGATCGGTGACACCGGCGAGCTCGGAGAAGAACTTGGCCGATGCGTCGACGCCGATGACGTTGAGGCCGAGGCACTCGTAGTCGTGGAGGACGTTCTTGAACTCATCCTTGCGGAGCATTCCGTGGTCGACGAAGATACAGGTGAGGTTCTTGCCGATGGCGCGGTTGAGGAGGACGGCTGCGACCGACGAGTCGACACCGCCCGAGAGACCGAGGACAACCTTGTCGTCGCCGAGCTGCTCGCGGAGGGCCTTGACGGTCGATTCGATGAACGAGTCGGCGGTCCAGTCGAGCTTGCCGCGGCAGATGCCGGCAACGAAGTTGCGCAGAATCTGTGTACCGCACTCCGAGTGGTAGACCTCGGGGTGGAACTGCACGCCCCAGGTCTGCTCGCCGCCGACGCGGTATGCGGCCACGGGTACATCCTCGGTCGAGGCGATGGCCTCGAAGCCTGCGGGGATGGAGGTGATGGTGTCGCCGTGGCTCATCCACACCTGTGCGCCGGGCTTGATGTCGGCCATGAGGGGGTCGGCCTCGTCGACGCGTGTGAGGCGCGCACGGCCATACTCGCGCGAGGGGGCGGGCTCGACCGAGCCGCCCGAAGTGTAGGCGATGAACTGTGCGCCGTAGCAGATGCCGAGCACGGGGAGATGGCCGCGCAGACGCGAGAGGTCGGTCGAGAAGGCCTTCTCATCATAGACGGAGAAGGGGGAGCCCGAGAGAATCACGCCTATGACCGAGGGATCGTCGTAGGGGAACTTGTTGTAGGGCACAATCTCGCAATACTCGCCCAGCTCGCGGACACGGCGGCCGATGAGCTGCGTGGTCTGCGACCCGAAGTCGAGAATGATAATTTTTTCCTGCATATCTTGATGGTATGGGGTTGGTTTCGGACTGCAAAGGTAATGAAAAAAGCCCGAAAAACCGAATATACGGGGCGAGTTTCCTATACATATATTATATAGGGCATGGGCGCGGCAGGGCGAGGGGTTTTAGACTTTTTAAGTCGGAGAATCGGGATTATTTTGCTAACTTTGTGGTTTGCAAACATTAGTAATCAAGCGAACTTATACATAGCATATAGATGACTGAAAATATACGACTCTTTCTGACCGATGTGGACGGGACGCTGACGGACGGCGGAATGTACTATTCGGCACAGGGAGACACGATGAAGAAATTCAATACCCGCGACGGCATGGGGCTTAAACTCTTGCAGGCAGCGGGAATCAAGACCGGCATCATAACGGGTGAGACGACGGCAATCGTCGCCCGCCGCGCCGAGAAACTGGGTCTCGACTATCTCGTCCAAGGGCACGGCTTCGAGGGTAAGGTTGAGGCCGCGCGCGGGATTTGCGCCGAGCTCGGCATCGGCCTCGAAAATGTGGCCTATATCGGCGACGATGTCAACTGTATCCCCATGCTGACGGCAGCGGGGCTCGCCGCCTGTCCCGCCGACGCGATGCCGCGGGTGAGAGCGCTCGCGGGGATACGTGTCATGTCGCTCCGCGGGGGCGAGGGGTGTGTGCGCGAGTTCGCGGACATGATTCTCGACGGCATGGACGGAAAGGGGGGCGAAGCATGAAGGAGGTGCGCATATCGGTCACTTTCCTGCTCATAGTGGTCACCTTCTGTGTGTGCCTCATCGTGAGCAACCTCATGGAGATAAAGACCGTGGCCGTCGGGCCTCTGACAATCACGGCTGGGGTCATCGTATTCCCCCTCTCGTATATCCTCAACGACTGCATCGTTGAGGTCTACGGATTTGCCAAGGCGAGGCTTGTGATTTGGCTCGGTTTCGGGATGAATCTGCTCGTGGCGCTGCTCTTGCAGCTCGGCATCTGGCTCCCGGGCGCCGAGTCGTGGCAGGGGCAGGAGGCCATGGAGATGGTCTTCGGGGCAGTGCCGAGAATCTTCGCGGCGAGTTTCACAGCCTTCCTCTGCGGGTCGATGGTCAACGCCTATGTGATGGCCAAGATGAAGCTCGCGGCCCCCGACGGCGGCCGAGACGGATTCTCGGCGCGTGCGATACTCTCCTCGCTATGGGGCGAGGGGATAGACTCGCTCATCTTCTTCCCGATCGCTTTCGGGGGTGTGCTCGCATGGAGCGAGGTCGGGATGCTGATACTGACCCAGACACTTTTGAAGACCGGGTACGAGATTGTGATACTGCCCGTGACGCTTCGCGTGGTCTCGCACCTGCGCCGTCTCGAAGGGGAGGAGCCCGCGGCACGTCCGAAATCATTCAAATGGTGGCGAATCAATGAACTCTGAGACGGCAAGGCGACTGACCGAAGGGGTCACATGGGTGTGGCTCGACCTCGACGATACACTCGTGGACTTCGGCGGCACGGCCAGTGCCGCATTGCGCGACCTGTATGACACCGAGGTCATAGGCTCGCTCTACCCCTCGGCCGAGGAGTGGGAGGAGGCATATGTCTCGTGGAACCATCACCTATGGGACCTCTACGCGAAGGGCGAAATCACCCAGGACTACCTGCGTCTGGACCGATTCGCCCATCCGCTTCGCGCCGTCTGGCGCGGGACCGAGGAGGAGCTCACCGCATACGCCCGCGCCCTCGACCCGCTCTACCTCGGGCGCCTGGCCGAGAATACACGCCTCCTGCCCGGGGCAATGGAGCTGATGGAGGCCGTGCGTGCGGCGGGGATGAGGACCGGGATCCTCTCGAACGGATTCCGCTCGGTGCAATACGAGAAACTGAGGCGCACAGGTCTGGACAAGGTCGTGGACCTCGTCGTGCTGAGCGATGACATCGGTGTCAACAAGCCGGATGTACGCCTCTACCGTCACGCTATGGAGCAGTCGGGCGAGCCGCGAGCAGAGGCCCATCTGATGGTCGGCGACAACCCCTCGACCGACATCGCGGGAGCACTCAACGCCGGATGGCGCGCCATACTCGTCGACCCCTCGGCGGAAGGTTCCGGGGTGACCATCACCCCCGAC
>CAMWXQ010000243.1 GCA_947178235.1 uncultured Muribaculaceae bacterium | reverse complement strand
GCCCCCCCAGGCCCTTGCCGCCCTCGCCGCCGCCCGTGTCCACTCGTCCGGCATATTCTCTACCGCCTTGGGCGCCCTGTGGCTCGGGGCAATGAACGGAGATGTCGGCGCGGAGTGGAACGCGCTGCTCCTGCGCGGCCTCCTCGGTCTGACCCCGACACCCGACGGACTGCGGGTGGATCCATACATACCTTCGGCCACATTCTCCCCCCTCACTCTCAGCGGCCTGCCGTGGCGCGAGGCCACACTCACATTCCGTATCCAGGGGACGGGCGACCGCATAGCCTCGCTCTCGGTCGACTCGGTGCCCGTCCGCGGCACGATGATTCCGGCCAACCTCACGCGCGGGCGTCACACGGTCGACATCGTGATGGCCGGCAACTATCTCCAACCCTCGACCGTGAAAGTGACAGAGCCCGACGCGCTCCCCACCCTGCCGCCACCACCCGAGGCATCGCTCGCGAGTGATGGCCGCATCGTCGTCAAACGTCTCCCCGAGGGGGTCAAGGATTTCCAGTGGTACGTCGACGGCGTGGCCCAGCAGTGTGTCCCCACCGACGGCCTCCCGAATCTGACAATCGCCGAGGGCTCGGCGGGAGCATTGGCCTCAATATCTCCCGACGGAACCGCAGGATGGACAGGGCCACAGCTCTTCAAGCCTGTCGCGAGCGTCGAAGCGACCTCGATCACCCCGCGCCGCCCGCCGATCAACCGCATACACGACCGCGAGACCGCCTCGCGGTACATCGAGCTCGCACCGCGCCACAACACGCGCCTCACATTCTACGTGAAGGTCCCTGCCGCGGGCCGATACCTCGCCCGACTTGTCTACTCCAACGGCATCGACCTCACCGCCATGCGCACACTCGCGGTTATCGACGCCGAGGAGCGGCATATCCCCGCGGGGATACTCGTGTGCCCGACATCGTACCCCGGCGACTGGGTGAGGACAACGCTCTCAACCCCGGTCGAAGTCACACTCGACGAGGGCGTAAACCGCCTGTCACTCACGTACATCACAGGCACAATCCTCTTCAACCGCCTCGAACTCTACCCCCTCCCCCGCCAATGAAGACAATCGGAATCCTCTCGGACACTCACTCGTACTGGGATCCCCGCTATGCCACTCACTTCGCCGACTGTGACGAGATATGGCACGCGGGCGACATCGGCGACGCCGACCTGCTGAGGCGGCTGCGCGAAGTCGCACCGGTGGTGCGCGCCGTCAGCGGCAACATCGACCACGGCGACGTCTGCCGTGAGTGCCGCCCGCTCGAAATCTTCGAGACCGAGGGTGTAAAGGTACTGCTGACCCACATCGGCGGCTACCCGGGACGCTATGCTCCTGGGATGGCTAAGATGCTTGCCGACAATGGTATAAAACTGATGGTGGACGGACACTCGCACATCCTCAAAGCGATGCCCGACCCGCGCCTCGGCCTGCTCCACCTCAACCCCGGCGCCGCAGGTGTACAGGGGTGGCAGAAGGTCCGCACACTGATGAAACTGACCCTCGACCGCGGAGAGATAAAGGGCCTCGACATCATTGAACTCGGCCGCGGCGTCCGCGACTGAGCCTGTGGCGCAGCAGCGCAACCACATGGTCGCGCATATAGGGGACTTCGACCACCCACGCCTGTGGATAGTCGGGATGGAAGATTCCGAGGCGCATCGCGCTGACGCCTATGCCATACCGCTCTTCGAGGATGAAACGGTAGACACTCAGCTGCAAGGCATAGTGCCAGTACGAGACATCGTGGACAGTGTGCAGCGGCTCGAAGCCTTTCTGCCCGAACCTATTCACACACACGAGATTACCATTGGAGTCAACGAGCTTCGTAGACCTCTTCCAATCCCATAGTACATAATGCCCCTCGGGACGCCGTTCGAGAAAATCGAGTGTCCCGGCGATGTCATAGTCCTCGTGGAATATACGCCACTCGGTACGATACGGATACAGGGTATTGTGCCGTGCAAACTCGCGGAAAAGTCGGAAGGCATCCTCGTCGTCGCCATCATCCTCGCCGAGATAGTAGCGTTCGATCTTGTCGTGCATCTGCGTCCCGAGCTTGCGGGCACGCTGACCCTCGGCCTCCCAGCGTGCGAGGATGACATCGACGTCAACCCCCTCGCGCATGGCCACACGCGGCGCCCACTTGTCGGCATCGAAGGGTGGAAAATATTGCTCGACGAGCGTCGTGACAGACGTGAACTCACGCCCGTCACACATATATGTATGGCCTGCGGGGTCAAAGGTCAGCCGCGGGTCGCGGCTGTGGGCGTGGGCCTCGTTGTAGGTCACCGCTCTTCCCCCTCTCCCTCCTTCGCCTCGTTCCAGAGAGCATCCATCTCGGCCAGGGTGAGCTCTTTGAGAGCCTTGCCCATCTCGGCGGCGCGACGCTCGATGTGATTGAAACGGCTGATGAACTTCATGTTGGTCCTTTCGAGGGCATTCTCGGGATTGACGCCGTAGAGACGCGCGGCATTGACCACGGCGAAGAGCACATCGCCCATCTCGGCCTCCATCTGCGCCTTGTCCTCCGCGGCGGCAGCCTCGCGGAACTCAGCGATCTCCTCCGAGACCTTGTCCCACACCTCATCGCGGCTCTCCCAGTCGAAACCCACGTTGGCCGCCTTCTCGGTGATGCGGTCAGCCTTGATCATCGCGGGCAGAGCCTTGGGCACACCCGACAGGACCGTCTTGTTGCCACCCTTCTCTTTGAGTTTCAGCTCCTCCCAGTTGCGCAGCACGTCGTCCGTGCCGTTGACCGACGTGTCGCCGAAGACGTGTGGGTGACGGTATATAAGCTTGGTATTGAGAGCGTCACAGACATCGGCGATGTCGAACGCCCCCTTCTCCTCGCCAATCTTCGAGTAGAACAGGACGTGTAGAAGCACATCGCCCAGCTCCTTGCGGATATTCTGATTATCCTCCTTGATGAGGGCGTCACATAGCTCGTAGACCTCCTCTATTGTGTTTGGGCGCAGCGACTCATTGGTCTGCTTGGCATCCCACGGACACTTCACCCGCAGGATGTCGAGCGTATCTATCACACGCCCGAGCGCCTCGATTTTTTCTTCTCTTGTATGCATAACGGCTACAAAGATACGAAAAAATCACTCACCCCGCAAAACCACAATGCGCCCCGGCTCCTTGCGGGGCCGGGG
>CAMWXQ010000242.1 GCA_947178235.1 uncultured Muribaculaceae bacterium | reverse complement strand
GATACGACGCCTGTACGGCAGCGGCGAGATGAAGTTCATCGTCAACGACCTGCTCACCTACGTCGAGCCGCTGCGCAACGTCTTCCTCGGCGTCAACAAGCACGGCGCACAGAGCCGTGGGGCTGCCGAGGCGATCGACAAGGCCTTCGACGGGGATATGCCGATGGTGATGTTCCCCGCGGGTCTGTGCTCACGCATGGGGGACGACGGGACCATCCGCGACCTCGCATGGCACAAAATGATAGTGAACAAGGCCATTTCATCGCACAGGGATATAATTCCCGTACATTTCAGTGGTGAAAATTCGCCGAATTTTTATAAATTTGCACGACTAAGAAAGAAACTCGGTCTGAAATTCAATCTCGAAATGGTCCGCCTCCCCCGCGAAATGATTCTGAACGAGGGTGCGCGCTTCGAGGTGACCATCGGCGAGCCTATCCCCTGGCAGCAACTGCGCGGGGGTCGCGAGGCTCTCGACCAGGCCGACAAGCTCCGGACGGCAGTCTATGCGCTCCGCCCACAAAAAGCCTGAATCTAAGTATGATACAACCCATCATCGACCCAGTCGACCCAGCGCTCATACAGGCCGAGCTCGACAAAGCCTGGCTCCTCCGCCCCTCGAACAAGGGGGGCAACCTCATCTATGTAGTAGACGGCCTCACCTCGCCCGCCATCATGCAGGAGATAGGCCGTCTGCGCGAAGAGTCGTTCCGCGCCGCGGGCGGAGGTACCGGCAAACCGCTCGACATCGACGAGTTCGACACCATGGACCCTCCCTGCCGTCAGCTCATAGTCTACGACCCCGAGGGGGGCCTCATCCTCGGCGGATACCGCTTCATACTCGGCGAGGAGATCAAGGTCATGCCCGACGGCTCGCCGAGGATTGCGACGTCGCACATGTTCCGCTTCTCGCCCACCTTCATGCGCGACTATCTGCCGTACACCATCGAGTTGGGCCGATCCTTTGTCCGCCTCGAATACCAGTCGTCGCAGGCGGGGGCCAAGGCGCTCTTCGCACTGGACAATCTCTGGGACGGCCTCGGGGCACTCACGGTCGAGTACCCGCAGATCAAGTACCTCTTCGGAAAGATGACGATGTACCCCGACTATCACCGCGAGTGCCGCGATCTGATACTCCACTTCCTCCACAAGTACTTCCCCGACCGCGAGGGGCTCGTGGTACCAATACAGGCCATCGAGACCGACCACGACACCGAGACTCTGCGCGGGATATTCACAGGCAACAGCTTCAAGGAGGACTACAAGCTCCTCAACCAGGCCGTACGCGAGCGTGGCTTCAACATCCCGCCCCTGGTCAACTCGTACATGAACCTCTCCCCCACCATGAAGGTCTTCGGGACAGCCATCAACATCGAGTTCGGCGATGTCGAGGAGACCGGCATCGTCATAGCCATCGACGAAATCTTCGAGGACAAGAAGCGCCGACATATCGGCACCTACCATCCGCAGTCAAACTCAAACTCCACACCTATATAATATATAAGTCATGAAACAGCGCATTCTCGTGACCGGCGGCACAGGCTACATCGGCTCGCACACCGTTGTCGAGCTCCAACAGGCAGGCTACTCCGTCGTAATCATTGACAATCTCTCCAACTCCTCGGCCGACGTGGTCGACGGAATCGAGCGCATCACCGGCATCCGCCCCGACTTTGTCGAGGGTGACTGCACCGACATCGACACCCTCCGCAAGCTCTTTGCCGAGTATCCCGACATCAAGGGGATCATAAACTTCGCAGCTTCGAAGGCCGTGGGCGAGAGCGTGGAGAAGCCTATACTATACTACCGCAACAATCTCAATACCCTCCTCAACCTGCTCGACCTCATGGGCCCCAACGGCGTCAAGGGAATCGTGTTCTCCTCGTCATGCACAGTCTACGGCGAACCGGACGAGAACCCCGTCACCGAGGCCGCACCCATCAAGAAGGCGACATCCCCATACGGCAACACCAAACAGATCTCCGAAGAGATCATCACCGACGTCATCGCCTCGGGCGCGCCGTTCAAGAGCATCATCCTCCGCTACTTCAACCCCATCGGCGCACACCCCTCGGCCCTCATCGGCGAGCTCCCCAACGGTGTGCCCCAGAACCTGATTCCCTATCTGACACAGACCGCCATCGGTATCCGCAAGGAGCTGAGCGTCTTCGGCAATGACTATGACACCCCCGACGGCTCGTGCATCCGCGACTACATCAATGTCGTCGACCTCGCCAAAGCCCATGTCATCGCCGTCGAGCGTATGCTCGAAGACAAGAGCGACGCAAAGATCGAAATCTTCAATCTCGGCACCGGCAACGGTGTGTCGGTCCTCGAACTCATCAACACCTTTGAGGCAGCCACCGGCGTTAAGGTTCCCCACAAGATCGTAGGCCGCCGCACAGGCGACATCGAGAAGGTTTGGGCAAATCCCGCTTACGCCAACGAGGTCCTCGGCTGGAAGGCTGACACACCCCTCGCCGACACCCTCAAATCGGCCTGGGACTGGCAGCTGAAACTCCGTGAGAGGGGGATTATGTGAATTGAGAATTAAGAATTGAGAATTAAGAATTCTTTTTTTCATAGCTAATTTAGCTACAATAGCTATCTTAGCTATCTCAGCTATCATAGCTATAATCATCCAAATACGATATTTCCCGTGAAGGATCTCCTTGACTCGGAGGCGGCGAGGATCAACTCGCCCGCCTTCATTGCCGACGATCCGGTCCAGTTTCCCCGCAGATTCGAGGAGCTGACCGACATAGAGATCGCAGCCCTGCTGAGTGCCTCCATCGCCTGGGGCAACCGCAAGATGATCTGCAAGGACTGTGACAAGATGATGGCCCTCATGGACCATCAGCCCTACAACTATGTCATGGACGAGGGATACGAGGACCTGCCCGACGACGGCAACATCCACAGGACCTTCTTCAACCGCCACCTCAAATACTTCTGCCGCGGACTGCGCCGCATCTACTCGCAGCACGGGACTTTGCAGGATTTTGCGCGCTACCTCGACATAGCCTCATCGGAGGCCCCCGCGTGGAAACTCGTCGAGGGAATCAATGCCGCTCTCGCCGAGGCCAACACACCCGCCTCGGCCGAGATGGCCTCGCGCTGTCTGCCGCAGAACCTCTCGACCCCCGCACTCAAAAGTGTCAACATGGCCCTC
>CAMWXQ010000241.1 GCA_947178235.1 uncultured Muribaculaceae bacterium | reverse complement strand
CGTATAAGTCGTATAAATCCTAATTCTTAATTTTTAATTCTTAATTTATAATTTGATGCTCACTTGCACTCCTTGGCGCCGATGGCCTGGTTGCAGGTGATGATGATGGTCTTGTAGATGTCCTCGGGGAAGCATCCGCGCGAGAGGTCGTTCACGGGAGCTGCGAGGCCTTGGAGGACGGGACCCACGGCCTCTACGCCGCCGAGACGCTGGCAGAGCTTGTATGCGATGTTGCCCACTTCGAGGTTGGGGAACACGAGGACGTTGGCGCGGCCCGAGAGGGGGCTGTTGGGAGCCTTAGCGGCTGCGACGCCGGGCACGAGGGCGGCGTCGGCCTGGAGCTCGCCGTCGAGGAGCAGGTCGGGAGCCATGGACTTGGCGATCTCGGTGGCCTCGATCACCTTGTCGACCTTCTCATGCTTGGCCGAGCCCTTGGTCGAGAAGCTGAGGATGGCGACGCGGGGCTCCATGCCGGCGATGTCGCGGGCGGTCTGGGCTGCCGAGACGGCGATCTGTGCGAGCTCGGGAGCGGTGGGGTCGGGGATGACGGCGCAGTCGGCGAAGATGAGCAGGCCGTTGGTGCCGAAGGGGGAGTCCTCGGGGAGAACCA
This sequence comes from uncultured Muribaculaceae bacterium, assembly GCA_947178235.1. Classification (GTDB taxonomy): domain Bacteria; phylum Bacteroidota; class Bacteroidia; order Bacteroidales; family Muribaculaceae; genus Duncaniella. The sequence continues at coordinate 2,574 of CAMWXQ010000241.1, read as the reverse complement.
TCACGAAGGCACCCGAGACGACGTTGATGCCGGGCTTGGTCTTGATCACCTGGAATGCGGCGCGGAGGACGTTGCCGGTGGTGTTGAGTGCGCCTGCGACCTGGCCGTCGGCGTCGCCGGCCTTGATCATGAGGCAGCCGAGATAGAGGGGGTTGGCGGCGGTGGTGCGGGCCTCCTCCATGGAGATGCCCTTCTTCTTGCGGAGTTCATAGAAGAGGGGAGCGTATTTGTCGATCACCTTCTCGTCGGCGGGGTTGACGATGGTGGCGCGCGATATGTTGGAGAGTTTGAGCTCCGCGGCCATGGTCTCGATTTCCTTGGGGTCACCGATGAGGATGACGTCGGCGATGCCCTCGGCGATGATGCGGTCGGCAGCGGTGAGCGTGCGGGGTTCGGTACCCTCGGGGAGCACGATGCGCTGGCGGTTTTCCTTGGCCTTGGCGGTCAGTTTTTCAAAAAGTCCCATAGTTGAGCTGTTTTTTGGTATTATTAAAGTTATTGTCGTTTACTGTCAGCAAAGTTACGAAGATTTCACCCAATATCAAAATAAAAAAATCTCCGTGGGCGAGGCTCTGCGGGGTCGGGGGTCACGAATGGCCGAGGCCGCTCGCGATCGCCTCGTGGGCCTCGCGTTCGAGCTGCTCGCGCAGGCGCTGGTCCTGCTTGAATTTCAGTTCGTCGAAACCCTGGCCGTAGGCGCCGTTGACGTTGGCCTGGGTGATGAATGCCCCGGGGTCGATGCTCTTGATAATGCGGAAGATGGTCACCGCCTCGATCTTGCGGCAGACGATGAGCAGTATCTTGATCGGCTGGCGTGTGTACCATCCCATGCCGTCCATGACGGTGACGCCGCGGCGCGCATGGTGGTTGACGGCGGTGGCTATCCGCTCCCACTTCTGCGAGATGATGATGAACTGGACCGCCTGGCGGTTGGTGTTGATGATGAGGTCGACTACATACGCCGCGATAAAGAGGAACATGAAGCCGTAGACCACCGTCGCGACCTCGTGGAAGATGAAGAACGACGACGATATGATGCAGAAGTCGACGTAGAGCATCGTGCGCCCTATCGACACATTGGTCTTCTTCGATACGATGGCCGCCACGATGTCGGTGCCTCCGGTCGAGCCGTTGTGGGTGAAGATCAGTCCCAGGGCGATGCCCGAGATGATGGCACCGATACAGACGTTCATGAAGGACTGGTCCGGGATCAGAGGCTCGGGGAAGAGGGGCGGGAAGATGGTGACCACGAACGAGAGTATCGTCGCACCGTATATGGTCTTCAATACAAATTGCTTGCCCACGATGAACCACGCCACGGCCAGCAGGGCGAGGTTGATGGCATACTGCGTCGCGCCGATGGCCCATGACTTGCCCGTGAGGAAGTAGACGATGGTACCCAGACCGGTGACGCCGCCGATGACGACCCTCTCGGGCAGGATGAAGGCCGAGAACCCGAAGCCGTACAGACAGATCGAGAGGGTGATGATGACATAGTCCTTGGCGCTGAGCCAAAGCCTTTTGCCGTCGAGGTGCAAGTATTTGCTCATATACATTCTATGGTTTGACGTCTGCAAAGTTACGCAAAATCCCGTCAACTCGCCCCCGCGCGGGCCAAAAAATCTTCAAGGTGCATTTTTCCGTCCCCGCGCGGTCGGGGTATCGCAGAATTTTCGTACCTTTGCACTCCCGAAACTGAAATAGCATAGAAAACTACCATAAATGATAGCTGTCAACAACTTAGGCATCCAATTCGGCAAACGTGTCCTCTTCCAGGACGTCAATCTCAAATTCACCCCCGGCAACTGCTACGGCATCATCGGCGCCAACGGCGCGGGCAAGTCCACGCTGATGCGCATCCTCAGCGATCAGCTCTCGCCCACCCACGGCTCTGTCACCCAGGGCCCCGGCGAGCGCATGAGCGTCCTCGAACAGGACCACTTCAAGTTCGACGACTGCACCGTCATGGACACCGTCCTCCAAGGCCACACGGTCCTGTGGGACATCATGAAGGAGAAGGACGCCCTCTATGCCAAGGAGGACTTCACCGACGCCGACGGCATCCGCGCCTCGGAGCTCGAAGAGCGTTTTGCCGAGCTCGAAGGGTGGAACGCCGAGGCCGACGCCGCGGCACTCCTCAGCGGCCTCGGCATCAAGGAGGACAAGCACTATATGCTCATGCGCGACATGAGCGGTAACGAGAAGGTCCGCGTACTGCTCGCCAAGGCCCTCTTCGGCAATCCCGACAACCTCCTGCTCGACGAGCCCACCAACGACCTCGACCTCGAGACCGTCGCGTGGCTCGAAGACTATCTCTCGAAGTTCGAGAACACGGTTCTCGTCGTCAGCCACGACCGACACTTCCTCGACTCGGTCTGCACCCACACCCTCGACATCGACTATAACAAGGTGACCCTCTTTGCCGGCAATTACAGCTTCTGGTACGAGTCGTCACAGCTCGCCCTGCGTCAGCAGCAGCAGGCCAAAAAGAAGGCCGAGGTGAAGCGCAAGGAGCTACTCGAATTCATCCAGCGTTTCTCGGCAAAAGTCGCCAAGTCGAAGCAGACTACCTCG
>CAMWXQ010000240.1 GCA_947178235.1 uncultured Muribaculaceae bacterium | reverse complement strand
CATCACGGAGGTCCCCGCGGTCATCGCTCCGATCTTCCGCGAGGCTTTCAATCTGAGGGCGGGGTGGGGCGCACTGGCGGGCATCGCCATCATCGGCGCGCGCCGTGCGGCACTCGTGAACGACGCGGGTGTCGGCACGGCGGGAATCATGCACGGCGCCTCGGCCAACAACCGCCCGATCCGCGAGGGGCTCATAGCGATGCTCGGCCCTTCGATTGATTCGGGGTTTGTCTGCACCCTCACTGCTCTCGCCATACTCCTCTGCGGCGACATATCGGCGGGGAGCGAGGGGGTCCGCGGGCTCGAAGTCGCCCTCGGAGCCTTCGGGTCGGCAATCCCGGGCGGCGAATTCCTGCTGATGCTGATTGTCCTCTGCTTTGCCATGTCCTCGATGTTCTCATACAGTTTCTACGGCAACCGCTGCGCAGCCTATCTGTGGGGCGAGCGTCGGGCGCGGTGGTACACGTGGTTCTTCATTCTCACGCTCGTTGTCTTCGCCGTCATGCCCCTCGGCATGGCCGTCGGCTTCTGCGACCTTTTCTATGCCCTTATGGCCTTCCCAACGATGATAACCCTGCTCATCCTCAGCCCCCGCGTACGTGCCGCCCTCCGCGAGCACGACGCCGAGACGGATTCTATCAAACGCACCAACGAAAATGACTAATCCAGTAAAACTCAGCGGTCAAGTCTACACGCCGGACTATCTCGTGGAGCTAATCCTCGACGAAGCGGGTTACCGAGGCGAAAGTATCCTCGGGAAGCACTGTATGGAAAATTCGTGCGGAGACGGAGCGTTCCTGTGCGAGATACTGAGACGCTACTGTGAGGCATACAGGCTCAGACACGGGTCGCTCGGCGGTGTCGAGGCTGAGGTCGCAACCTATATACACGGTATTGAGACAGATCTGTTGGCTTACGAGTGTTGTCTGTCCAACATGAGATCCACAGCAGAGGGGCTGGGGCTCGGCGAATGTGCTTTTGACATCCGCCATGCCGACACTCTGACGATGGATAGTTTCGATGGACGGATGGATTATGTGGTCGGTAATCCTCCCTATGTCCGTGTCCATAATCTCGAATCCAACTTCGATGCGGTCAAGAGGTTCAGTTTTGCCAACGGAGGCATGACCGACCTGTACCTGGTATTCTTCGAGATCGGTTTCCGTATGCTCCGTCAGGGCGGCCGCCTCTGCTACATCACCCCGAGCTCGTGGATCAATAGCCTCGCGGGGCTGAGTATGCGCCAGTCGATATTGCTCGAGCGCACCCTCGTATCTGTCATCGACCTGGGTCACTACCAGCCCTTCAAGGCTACGACCTACACGATGATTTCGCTCTTCGTGAAGGGGGTGCCCCGCGACAGCTTTGAATTCAATATTTACGACCCGGTGGGGAATGAGAAAATCCATGTCGATGACATACCCTTCGGCGAGGTGAGCATCAATGGCTATTTCTATCTCGCAGACCGCACAACACTCGGGAATCTCGCGGGAATCCTCACAGGATCACGCCGCGGGCATGTGTCGGTCAAGAATGGCTTTGCGACACTCGCCGATAAGGTTTTCATCGCCCAGTCGTTCCCGTTCGACGAGATGGTGATACCCACCATCAAGGCCTCGACCGGCAAATGGTACAAGGCATTTTTCCCCTATGACCGCGCGGGCAAGCCTCTGTCACGCGAGCAGATCTTCTCTAATCCGGAAATTTCGGCCTATCTCACAGCTCACAAGGGTGAACTGTTGAAGGGTGCGACCGAGGTCGAGAATCCGCAGTGGTACCTCTTTGGCCGTACCCAGGCGCTCAAGGATGTCGCAGCCGACAAAATCGCGATAAACAACTGTATCAAGGATGTCGGCAGCATCAAGCTCAACAAGGTCCCCGCGGGCCAAGGGGTTTACAGCGGCCTGTACATTCTCACCGACCGTTCCTTCGACGAGATTTCAGAAATCCTTCTCACTCAGCAGTTCATTGACTATATCGCTTCGCTGAAAAAGTATAAGAGCGGTGGATACTATACATTCAACTCTAATGATCTCGAGGCGTATCTGAACTATAAGATTGATTCACAATCAAAAAATCAAAACTCGTAATGAGAACGAATGAGGAGTTTCTGTCAGTGATTACCCAATCATTCAATTGATACGTTTACGCTGCGGACGCACGAGCCGTACGTCCGTACTCCGGGGAGTTCTACAATACCCTCGAGATAAATGCAGCCCCCTGCCGAGCTACTGCCAGGCAGGGGGCTGTTTTGGTGCTAATTGTAGGGACAAGCCTATGGCATGTATAGTTTGCGGTTGGACGGATTAGGGTACGAGGATCTTGGCTGTGGAGGTGGCGTTGCGGACTACGTAAAATCCTGCGGGGAGGGTGGGGAGCTGATCGGCGGTGCCGCGGGCAACCTGTCGGCCACCGAGGTCATAGACATCCATCACGCCCTCGCCCACGATGCGGCCACCTTCGAGACGGATACCCTCAGCCTCGGCTACTGTTTCGGAGATGCCAGATTCGAGTGTGTCTTCAATTCTCTTGAACTCCATCCATCCAGGTGCTTGCTTATAGAGCTCGAGGCTTCCTTTGGGGACATAGAGTACAACATCATTGTACTGGTAGTATGACAGGGCTAAGCCTGTCATATCGCGGAACAGATCGCCTTTAGTCGCAGGAGGAACTGCTGCGTAACAATATAAAGCATCCAAAAACGTAAAATATATATCTTTAAGGACAGTGCAACCATCGTCAACGAACTCGATGTCTTTTCCAAAGGCATTATTGTTTATATCTTCTTTGACATTTGTGCCATATGTATTCTTACGGGGAGCGTAGTCTCCAGGGTTATAGAGTTCGAGATCGTTTCCAAAGGCATTGTATCCGACTTCCTTGACGTTTGGGCCGAGAGTCAATGTCGCCAGTTTTTCACAACCTGCAAATGCAGTCTCGCCGATGGTCGTGAGTGAATTTGGCAGAGTAAGAGGTTCGAGTTCCGTACAGTACTTGAATGCCCTCCGCTCAATGTTTTCAAGTGTTGATGGGAGCACAGCGACGGTCAAGGTGCTGTAATAGAACGCTGCATGACCGATGGACTTGACACCCTCAGGAATATTGACGCTTTTTATTTCGCGATCCTTATGGAATACGCGGGCGCCGATACGGATTACGGGATAGGTAACACCATTGAACGTGACCGATGCAGGAA
>CAMWXQ010000239.1 GCA_947178235.1 uncultured Muribaculaceae bacterium | reverse complement strand
GAGAGCATCATGCCCATGCGGACGCCGTCGGCGGCAAACTTGTCGATGAGTGCGAGGGGATCGGGCGAGTTGCCGAGCGACTTGGACATCTTGCGTCCGAGGTTGTCACGCACGATGCCGGTGAAGTAGACATTCTTGAACGGCTCCTTGCCGACATACTCGTAGCCAGCCATGATCATGCGTGCGACCCAGAAGAAGATGATGTCTGGGCCAGTGACGAGGGTCGAGGTGGGATAATAATAGGAGATCTCCTTGTTGCCGGGGTTGTTGATGCCGTCGAAGAGGGTGATCGGCCAGAGCCACGAAGAGAACCATGTGTCGAGTGCGCCCTCGTCCTGGTGCATATCTGCCTCGGTATAGGTCGCGCAGCCAGGCATGGCCTGGATCTTGGCGAGCGCCTCGGCGGCGGTGGGGGCGACGACAAACTTCTCCTCGCCCGAATCGGGATCCATATAATAATATGCGGGGATGCGGTGGCCCCACCAGAGCTGACGCGAGATACACCAGTCCTGGATATTTTCGAGCCAGTTGCGGTAGGTGGTCTTGTACTTCTCGGGCATGAAGCGGATGATGTTCTCCATGACGGGCGAGAGGGAGATGTCGGCGAAGTGCTCCATCTTAACGAACCATTGGAGCGAGAGGCGCGGCTCGATGGGAACCTTGGTGCGCTCCGAGAGGCCGATGTTGTTGGTGTAGTCCTCGACCTTCTCCATGAGGTTGGCGGCGGCGAGGTCCTTGGCTATCTCGCGGCGGCAGTCGAAGCGGTCCATGCCGATGTACATCCCGGCACACTCAGCGACGGTGGCGTCGTCGTTGAAGATGTCGATGACTTCGAGGTTGTGCTTCTTGCCGAGCATCTCGTCGTTCTTGTCATGGGCGGGGGTGACTTTCAGACAGCCCGGGCCGAACTCCATGTCGACGTAGCGATCCTCGATGACGGGAATCTCGCGGCCCACGAGGGGAACGATGACCTTGCAGCCTTTGAGCCACGCGGTCTTCGGGTCCTTGGGGTTGATGCACATGGCGGTGTCGCCCATGATGGTCTCGGGGCGGGTGGTGGCGACCACGGCATAGTAGCGGCCATCGGCATCCTTGTGCATGACGGCCCCCTCCCCTGCCTCGGCGGGAACGGAGCCGGGTGCGAGGTAGTAGCGGAGGTAGTAGAGCTTGGACTGCTCTGTCTCGAAGAATACCTCGTCGTCAGAGATCGCGGTGAGGTTCTGGGGGTCCCAGTTGACCATGCGGAGGCCGCGGTAAATGAGCCCCTTCTCGTAGAGGTCACAGAAAACCTTGGTCACAGCCTTCGAGCGCTCCTCGTCCATGGTGAAGGCGGTGCGTTCCCAGTCGCAGGATGCGCCGAGCTTGCGGAGCTGCGAGAGGATTATGCCGCCGTGCTTGCGGGTCCACTCCCAGGCGTGTTCGAGGAACTGCTCGCGGGTGAGGTCAGTCTTCTTGATTCCCTCTGCGGCGAGCTTGGCGATGACCTTGGTCTCGGTCGAGATCGAGGCGTGGTCTGTGCCGGGCACCCACAGGGCATTCTTACCCTGCATACGCGCGCGGCGCACGAGGATGTCCTGGATGGTGTTGTTGAGCATGTGGCCCATGTGGAGCACACCGGTGACGTTGGGGGGCGGGATCACGATGGTGTACGGCTCGCGTGCATCGGGCTCGGAGTGGAACAGGCGATGCTTCATCCAGTAGTCATACCACTTGTCCTCGACAGAGGTGGGATCATATTTTGAGGCTAATTCTTCCATTGCTGGGGTATGTTTTGGGAAATTTTGTGCAAAAATACAAAAAAATGGCGACTTTTCGGGACCGAGCGGGCGAGAAATTTGCCGAGATAAAAAAATGTTCCGCAAAATGCTTGGAAATGGAAAAATATTTACTAACTTTGCATGGTCAAAGCCTCCAAGAGGGGGCGGACATTAATGTTTGTAACAAAGCCTTAAAATACCTTTCAAAGAAACTCAATATGTCTGAAATGAAGAAATTCTCGCCCGAAGAGGCTAAGGCATGGGTCGACAGCCGCGCATGGGCCAACGGCTGGGAGGTGAACGCCGACGCATCGGTCGATGCAGTGGAGTTCGCTGAACAGTACGCCGCCAACAAGGAGCTGTGGGACGCACTCTTCACCTTCTTGAAGAACGCCGACCTCTCGACCATCGCTGCCGGCAAGCACGAGATCATCCCCGGGCGCGTATGGGTCAACATCCTCGAATATACCCCGAAGGATGCGGCCAATACGAAGATCGAATCGCACAAGAATTTCATCGACCTCCAATATACCTTCGTGGGCAATGAGCTCATGGGCGTGGCGGGCAACGTGACCCCCACCGGTGACTATGACCCCGTGAAGGACAAAACGAATTACACCACCGACGAGGAGATTGTCTACTCCGAGGCCAACCCCGGCGTCTTCTTCCTCTACTTCCCCAAGGATATGCACCAGCCCTCTGTGCGCTCGTGCGAGAATCCCGGGCCGTCGCGCAAGGTGGTGGGAAAGATTGAATACGCGAAGTAGTCACCCCCCCGAGGGAAGCCTTTGGAGTCCCTCATCTGAAAACACACTTTCTATACATTAATAGAAAAGGTTAGAACCCTACGAAAGAAAAAGGAAACCGAGGCCGAAGTCGTGAGACTAAGCGGCCTCGATTTTTTTTGTGGGTTATTGGAGTAGAGCTTATGCCCCGTGAGGGGCTTGACATGAATAACCGTGGGCTTTCAAGCCCACGGAGAGACACAATCCGAGTTATGAGCCTCGGTGAGGCTCTACCAACTGGGTGAAGTTGGCACGAATGTAGAGCCACCTCCGGGGCTCCGCATTATCGACGGGGACTTTTCCTCGGGCTTAAAAGCCCGAGGTTAGTCAGATTTAGCCCCTCACGGGGCTATTTGGGTGTGGGCGCAATGTATTGCGCCCCTACCGGACTTCCTCCTTCTTGTATCGGGCGGGGTAGCCGTAGATGGTGACGCGGAGGACTTTGCCCTGCTTGACGAGGTGGGTGTATTGGGGTTGGAAGATCGTCGCGCACTTAGCTGTCATAATCGCTTCGATGAGGGCGAGGTCACAGGCCTCGTCAAGGGAGAGGTTTTTGAGTTTGGTACGTCCCGCCTCGGTCGAGATGTCGATGGTGTAGGTGATCGGCTCGGGGTCGAGATCCATTGTGAGGCGATTGTAGCTCACGTTGTTGGCAGCAAC
>CAMWXQ010000238.1 GCA_947178235.1 uncultured Muribaculaceae bacterium | reverse complement strand
GAGTTCGGCGAGCTCGGCGTATGCGTTGAGGGGGAGGTGGATAGCCTTGCACATTTCGAGCTGGCTCTCTTCGGCCCCGGTGGTCTCCTTCTGATAGGCTGCCTTGGGGGCGATGGAGGATATGACGAGCTCGGGGACGGCGGTCTGGAACTTGACATAGTCGGCACCCGCACGGGCGGCCTCGACTACCATCCTGCGGGCCATCTCCATCGAGGCGTTGTGGTTGACACCCGCCTCGGCTATTATGATTATCTTGTTGTGGTCAGGCATTGAAAACTGTCTCATCGAAGTAACGGCAGATGAGGACGCCGGGTTTGACGTTTTCGATAGGTTCTGAGTTCTCGCCGCGGTACTCTTCGAGTATGAGGCGCGGGATGTCGGCACCCGCATGGATCGAGCATACGACACCGCCGCCGAGGCGTGGATTGATCTCCATGAGCATCAGCGAGCCTGTAGTCTCGTCGCGTATGAACTGCAATGTGACGGGGCCACGGAGTTTCAGTTCGCGGATGACGCGTGTGGCGAGCTCGGTGAGTTCGGGGTAGTCGACGGTGCGCGATCGGGTGACCTCGCCGCCGAGAACCTCGATGCGCAGGCGGGGGCTGACGCAGAGGATCCGCCCCTTGGCCGAGATGTAGGCGTCGACGGTGTATTCGACGCGGTTCTCGATGTATGCCTCCATCATGTATCCCTCCATACGGCAGACGCGGCGGAAGTCGGTGACGTCGGTCACGAGGAATATACCCTTCGAGGCCGAGCCGTGGCGCGGTTTGGCGATGAGGGGGAATTTGGGACGGCCTCCGCGGTAGGTCGGGGGCACGGGTATGCCGTTGTCGGCGAAGAGTGTGGCAGCCTCACCCTTGTCGAAGAGGATGTGTGCCAGACGGATCGGCACGACGGGGGACCACACCGAGTTGTTGCGGGCGACGAACTTGCCCGCGACCTCGATGGCGGGGTCGACAAAGGGGAGGATGATGTCTATCTTATGTGTCTCGACCGCCTCGCGCAGGCTCTCCATGAGCTTGCGGTCTTTCCATTTGAGGCCGACGATGACCTTGCCGACGGCGGCGATGGGGACTTCGAGCGAGAGCTCGTAGCTGAAAATATTCACTTTCAGCCCCATGCGGTTGCCGGCATCGATGAGTTTGCGCCCGAAGGAGACACGTTTGGCTCCTCCGAGAAACAGGATGTTCACCTCACGCTTTCCCTCTCGGGGCGCTGAGGCGGCGGGTGAGGAGAGTGTGTTAGGGTTCGGATTCATTATTCTCCGTGTGGTGAGTGTATAGGTGATCGGGTTTATTTTTCAGACATTGTATATGCCTGTCTTGTACTTGGCGAGATTGGCGGGGTCGGTGAACCATTCGGCGGTGATGCGCAGGCCATCTTCGAGCGAGTAGCGCGGACGCCAGTCGGTGAGCGACTTGATGAGGGTATTGTCGCCGCAGAGACGGAATACCTCGCTCCCCGCGGGACGCAGTCGGGCAGGGTCGACCGTGTAGCGGACGTCGGCTCCCATCACGCGGGCGATGGTTTCGAGTGTCTCGCGCATACTCACTTCGGTGCCTGTGGCGATGTTGATGTCACGCCCCTCGATACCCGGGGTCTCGCCCAGGGCCACGAACCCCTCGGCGGTGTCGAGTACAAAGTTGAAGTCGCGCGTCGGGGTGAGGTCGCCGACCATGATCTCGCGCTTGCCCGAGGCGATCTGCGATATGATGGAGGGGATGATGGCACGGGCACTCTGCCGTGGGCCGTAGGTGTTGAAGGGACGGGCCACGACCACGGGGAGACCGAAGGAGTGGTAGTAGCTGAGGGCCATCGCATCGGCTCCGATCTTGGTCGCGCTGTAAGGCGACTGGGGCTGACGGGGATGTTTCTCGTCGATGGGGACGTATTGCGCCGTGCCGTAGACCTCGCTCGTGGAGGTCACGACGATGCGACGGGCGCCGTTGTGCAGGGCTGCCTTGCACATATTCAGAGTACCCTTGACGTTGGTGTCGACATAGCTGTCGGGGGCTGAGTAGCTGTAAGGGATGGCGATGAGGGCCGCGAGGTGATAGATGGTGTCGCATCCACGGGCAATCTCATCGCAGAGCTGCGGGTCGCGGACATCGCCCGTGACCACTTCGAGGTCGGGGTGCTCGATACCTTCGAGCCATCCCCAGTAGTTGAAGGAGTTGTATTGGCTCAGTGCCCTCACGGCATAACCCTTGGAGAGGAGTGTCTGGGTGAGGTGCGAGCCTATGAAGCCGTCGGCTCCTGTGACAAGTACTTTTTGCTTTGTCATTTCGTTATCTTTCGGATGTTGCAAGGTCTCAGAAGGCCTTGTTGAGATAGTAGTCGTATCGGATCCCCTCGTCGCTGACGTACCATATGTGCATCTCGGATGAGGTGAGCGTCTCGATGTTCATGGGTATGAGTGAGGAGGGTAGATGCAGTGCCGCGGGCGGTGTGTACATGTATCCGCCGTCGTTGTCGGTGTGGTCGAAGTCGAGGTAGAGGATGTCGCCCGCGTGCTCGAACGAGCCGTAATCCTCGGTGAAATCATGGTGAGGATAGATGGCGAATACCCCTATGATGCTGCCTTGGAACGAGAAGGTGTATAGCTCGGGGATTCCGCCATACTCATCCTCCACACCTTCGCTCCCGGGATAGAGAACCTGTGGGGTGCCGTCGCAGGTGAGCCTGTCGAGGCGCCATATGCCGAAGAGGTCGCCGATGTAGCCGTTGTTCTGGGTGCAGCCGCCGAGCAGGAGCATGAGCAGGGCGCAGAGCAGGAGGCTTGCAGACTTGTATATAGATTTCATCGTCGGGTGATTAGAGGTTGAAGTGGCCGTCATATTTGACCGAAAGCATTGCCCCGAAGCCACGCGTGGGCATATTGCCGATGTCCCACGAGAGTGCCCCGGTGACTTTGAGATTGTTGAGTTTTGCGGGTCGCCATGCGGCTTCGACGAGGAACGAGGCCGAGTGGAGCGGGGCGGGGAGGAGGAATTTGCCGTTGCCCCAAGCCTTGCGGTAGCCACCCTTGACGAGATAGTCAATGCCGGGGACTACATTGCCCTCGGCGGCGACATGTACGCCGCGCATCCTGTTGGCGAGGAAGCTGGGATAACCGTCGAGATTGTAGATCGGGGCCATGAATGCGGGTGAGCCTATCGACTGGCCGAAGTAGCAGTAGGGATTGTGGTGGTGGTTGTTGTAGTAG
>CAMWXQ010000237.1 GCA_947178235.1 uncultured Muribaculaceae bacterium | reverse complement strand
TTCTGAGCCTGCGGACGGGGTCAGCGGGCTATGACACGCACCGGACGGAGGTGCTGGTCGGAGACGAGGAGGTAGACGCCGGGGACGAGGGTGATGTCTGTGCCCGGGGCTTCGAGGCGGGGGATGGTGAGCGCCGTGCGGCCACCCATGTCGATGAGGCGGACACCTGTGTGGGGCGACGAGCAGCCGATGCGCACGAGGCCGTCGAAGCTCTCGGCGGTGAGGGGTGCGCCGACGGGGAGCTCGGCGAGCGAGGAGTGGCCGACGAAGATGGCGTTCGAGGGCTCGGAGCGGAATCCGAGGCGCGAGCTCTGGACGGTGTAGGTCTCCTGGGCCGAGGCGTCGAACTCGGTGATGAGCAGTTCGGTGCCCTCGGTTTCGAGCTCCTCGGTGACGGTGTTGCCGTCGCGGAGATAGCGTGTGCGGGTGAGGACGTAGAAGTCGACGGTCTCGGGCGCCGCGCTCCACGATGCAGTGTAGCTGTCTGCGGTGATGTCCGAGGGCTTGTGGGCGGTGAGGGTCGAGAGTCGGGGTACGTCGAGCGCCTCGCCCTTGAAGTAGACGTAGATGCCTGTACCGGGGAGTCCGCCGTCATAGATGAGTATGCGTGCGTTGTGCTCGCCGACGGCGGTCGGGGTGTAGCTGACCTGCATATAGTATCCGGCGGAGGCGTTCACGAGCCCCTGGGCGATGCTCTTGTCGGGGATGGAGAACATGGCGCGGTCTGTGCCGCCGAGCGAGATGGAGAGGGGTGAGGAGAGCGCCGTGCCCTTGAAGTAGAGCAGGGCGGTGGCGGTGGAGCCGACGGCAACCTCGCCGAAGTCGAGGGTGGTGCCCGCCACGGGGGCTGTCAGCTCGGGGTCACCCGTGGTGCCGCCGAGACCTGTCTGGAACGGCTCGCCTACATGGCGGCCCCAGATATATTCGGCGAGGTCAGGGAAGTCGATGAAGGGGTTGCGGTTGTTCTGATAGCCCCACACGGCCTCGTTGCGCTCGACCTCCTTCTGGCTCACGGGGTCCTGGCGGTGCCATGCGAGGAGCAGGTCGACGGCCCAGGACGTGAGCGTGGGGTAGGTGTTGCGTTGGAGCATCCACAGGTAGGAGGAGTTCCATTGGAGGTTTTGGTAGCAGGTGACCATGTAGAAGTACGTGCGGGCGAAGTCACCTTTGTACTCGTCGGCGGGCTCGTAGACATACTTGGCACCGCCACCCTGTCCGCTCACGGGGGCTCCGACGATGGAGACATTGTTGTTGAAGGTCACGGTGCCGGCCATGTTGACTGTCCCGAGGGGGTAGTTGCTCTTGGCCTGGTTGGCGGGGCCGTCGGCGGGGTAGAGGTGGTTGAGGTCGACGTATGCGGGGGTGTACTCGACATCACTGCCGACCTTCCACCAGCTCTTGGGCATGGAGTGCTCGCGGTTGAGACCCGAGAACGAGGGCGCGTAGCGCACGACGTTGGAGTACATGTCCCACCAGCGCATCGACTGGGGGTATGTGTCGGTGGTCTGGAAGTAGCTCGGGAGGTTCGAGTAGCTCGACACCTTGGTGTGGGGATAGATGATGTCGCAGGCGGCCTGTTTGAGTTCGGCGCCTGTCTTGCCGTTGAGGCGCGAGTAGTAGGCTGCGGGGACCTCGGCGTGCGAGGCGACGGCGGCGAGCAGGGCTATGATCAGAATCGGAAGTCGCATGGGGGGTATCAGTGTTTGAGTTCGACCTTCTGTGTCGGGGGGAGGGTGTCGTTGCGCTCGGCCACGGCGTCGACGGTCTCGTGGGCGAGGTGGGCGAAGGCGTGGCCCGTGATGGTGTCGGCCATGGCTATCGGCTCGCCCGCGTCGCCCGACTCGGCGATGGAGGCCACGAGCGGAATCTGGGCGAGGAGGCGCACACCGAGTTTCTCGGCAAGGCGGATGCCCCCCTCGCGTCCGAAGATGTAGTAGCGCTCGTCGGGATGCGCGGCGGGGGTGAAGTAGGCCATGTTCTCGACAAGGCCGAGGATGGGTACATTGACCTTCTCGTCCATGAACATGGCTATACCCTTGCGGGCATCGGCGAGGGCCACCTCCTGGGGGGTGGTGACGACCACGACGCCGGTCATGGCGAGGGTCTGCACGAGGGTGAGGTGGATGTCGCTCGTGCCGGGAGGCATGTCGATGAGGAAGTAGTCGAGCTCGCCCCAGTCGGCCTCGGTGATGAGCTGTTTGAGGGCGTTGGAGGCCATGGAGCCGCGCCACATGACCGCCTTGTCGCGGTCAACGAGGAATCCGATGGAGAGGATCTTGACGCCGTAGCGTTCGACGGGCATGATGAGCTGACGGCCACCCTCGTCGTCGCGGACGTAGAGCTGCTCGTCCTCGATGCCGAACATCTTGGGCATCGATGGGCCGAAGATGTCGGCGTCGAGCAGGCCGACCTTATATCCCTCGCGTGCAAGGGCGACGGCGAGGTTGGCTGCTACGGTGGACTTGCCTACGCCACCCTTGCCCGAGGAGATGCCTACGATGTTCTTAACGCCGGGGAGTATGGGGGCTGCCTTGGGCTTGGCGGGCTGACGCGAGGCGGTGTTGACCGTCACCTTGACCTCGGGCGAGATGTGGGTGCGGATGGCGGCCTCGCAGGACTTGACCAGCGAGCGCATGAAGGGGTCTGTGGGCTTGTCGAATATGAGTGTGAAGCTGACTGAGTCTCCGTCTATGCGGATGTCGTCTTCCACCATTCCGGACTCGATGATGTTCTTCCCTGTGCCGGGATAGCGGACGGTGGCGAGGGCTTCGGTTATGAGCGAGGGGTATAATTGCATATGTGGGGTTTATGGTTTAGGGCGCTTTGCGTCTTAGGTTTAAAGTTTAGTTGGCCTTGCGGCCTTTGGATTTTGTGTTTAGGGTTTATTGAGCTTTGCTCCTTAGGTTTAAAGTTTAGTCAGCTAAACTTTAAACCTAAGGCCGTAAGGCCCTAAACTTTAAACTGCGGGCCGAGTGAAGCGAGGTTTGCATTGCGGCCGAAGGAGCGGTAGGTGTCGGGTTCGATCTCGACGTCGGGCTCGGTGAGGATGGCGTCCTCGGGTATCTGCCAGGCGATGTACTTGCTCGGGATGCCGCGCGAGAGCCACTGCTGCTCGTAGTAGGTTGTAATCGGGGGTACTTCGGCGCTGAGGGGGGAGGCATAGAGGTCGTCGGTGGCGGCGAGGAGGGGGAGTCGGTTGTGCTCGATCA
>CAMWXQ010000236.1 GCA_947178235.1 uncultured Muribaculaceae bacterium | reverse complement strand
GTATGTATAAATCCCTACATATAGAATACAGAAAGGGGGCAAAGTGTTCACACGGTGCCCCCTTTCTGTCTGTATTTATGCGTCGATGTTCGCGTAGTTGGCGTTGGCCTCGATGAAATCGCGGCGCGGGGCGACATCCTCGCCCATGAGCATCGAGAAGATTCGGTCGGCCTCGGCTGCATCCGAGATAGAGACCTTCTTCAAGAGGCGCTGCTCGGGGTCCATGGTTGTGTCGCGCAACTCCTCGGCCGACATCTCGCCGAGACCTTTGTAGCGCTGAACCTTGGTCTTGTCACCATTGACGGCGATGAACTGCTGAACCTGGGCATCGGTCCAGCAATATTCCTCGGCCTTGCCTCGGGTACACTTGTAGAGAGGCGGGGTGGCGAGGTAGAGGTAGCCCTGCTCGATGATGGGGCGCATACGGCGGAAGAAGAAGGTCATCAGAAGGGTGGCGATGTGGCTGCCGTCGACATCGGCATCGGTCATGATGATGATCTTGTGGTAGGCGAGCTTAGAGAGGTTGACCTCCTTGGGATCCTCCTCGGTGCCGATGGTGACACGCATCGCACGGTAGAGGCTCTGTATCTCCTGGTTGTCGAGAACCTTGTGGTCCATGGCCTTCTCGACGTTGAGAATCTTTCCTCGAAGGGGGAGAATGGCCTGGGTGACGCGGTCGCGGCCCTGTTTGGCTGTTCCGCCTGCCGAGTCACCCTCGACGAGGAAGAGCTCGCAGTCCTCGGCGTGGCGCGAGGAGCAGTCGGCGAGTTTGCCGGGGAGGCCTCCACCCGCAAGAGGGGTCTTGCGGAGAATCTTGTTGCGCGCATTGTACGCCGCCTGACGAGCCTGGGCGGCAAGGGCAATCTTCTCGACTATGGTTTTGGCCTGGCGGGGATGCTCTTCGAGGTAGTTGCGGAGTGCCTCGCTGACGGCGGAGGATACGGCGCCGGCCACCTCGGTGTTGCCGAGCTTGGTCTTGGTCTGACCTTCGAACTGAGGTTCGAGAACCTTGACGGACACGACGGCGGTGAGGCCCTGGCGGAAGTCATCGCCCTGCACCTCGACCTTCATCTTGTCGAGGAGCTTGTTGTCATCGGCGTACTTCTTCAACGTGGTGGTGAGGCCGCGGCGGAAGCCAGAGAGGTGGGTGCCACCCTCGATGGTGTTGATGTTGTTGACAAATGAATGGACGTTCTCGTTGAAGGTGCTGTTGTAGGTCAGCGCGACTTCGACGGGTATGCCCTGGCGCTCGGTGGATAGGTGGATGACGTCGTTGATGAGCGACTCCTTGTTGGTGTCGATATATTCGACGAACTCGCGGAGACCATCCTTAGAATAGAATGTCTCGCTTTTGGGGTTGCCCTCCTCGTCGAGCTGACGCTTGTCGGTGAGTTTGAGGGTTATGCCTGAGTTGAGGAACGCGAGGTCGCGCAGACGTATGGCGAGAGTGTTGTAGTCGTACTCGGTGACGGAGAATATCGAGCCGTCGGGCTTGAAGGTGATGGTGGTGCCTGTGGTCTCGCTCTCGCCCTTGACCATGAGTTCGGTGGTGGGCTTGCCACAGGAGTACTCCTGTACATAGACCTTGCCGGAGCGGCGAACCTCGGCGCGGAGATAGGTGGAGAGGGCATTGACGCAGCTCACGCCTACGCCGTGCAGACCGCCGGAAACCTTGTAGCTGCCCTTGTCGAACTTGCCGCCGGCGTGGAGGACGGTGAGGACGACTTCGAGGGCGCTCTTGTGCTCCTTCTCGTGCATATCGACGGGGATGCCACGGCCGTTGTCTACGACAGTGATAGAGTTGTCCTCGTTGATGGTGACTTCGATGTGGGTGGCATAACCTGCGAGGGCCTCGTCGATGGAGTTGTCGACGACCTCGTAGACAAGGTGGTGAAGGCCCTTGGCGCTCGTGTCGCCGATATACATCGAGGGGCGCTTGCGCACCGCTTCGAGGCCTTCGAGCACCTGTATGTTGCTGGCGCTGTAATCCTGTTCTCTCTGCTTGTCTTCTTCTGACATATCTCTGATAGTTCTATTATTCTGTGTTACAATAGCGACGCCCACGGGTGAGGGCCGAGGAGGCGCAGGGCCATCTGTCGCAGTCGCGGAATTGAGCTACAAAGTTACGAAATTTTCTCGGGTATGGCAAATTCTCGGGGCTCAATCATCGGCCATGATTTCGGACAATCGGTGTTCGAGGTCGGTGGAGGATATTGGGGGCGTGATCTTTCCACGGAAAGCGACACGGATACCACCCGTCTCCTCGGACACGACTATCGCAAAGGCATCGGTGGCCTGGGAGATTCCGAGAGCAGAGCGGTGGCGCAGGCCGAGGGATCGGGGGATGTCGCGGTCGTGGCTGACGGGGAGGATGCAGCCGGCACTGCGTATGCGGTCGTGGTCAATGATCATGGCGCCGTCGTGGAGGGGTGAGTTCTTGAAGAAGATGTTCTCGATGAGGCGCGAGTTGATGTCGGCGTCGATGATGTCGCCCGAGCGCTCGTAGGCTTCGAGGGACATCTCCTGGCGGATGACGATGAGGGCGCCGGTCTTGGTCTTGGCCATATTCATACAGGCGTAGACGATGGGGAGGACATACTTGCGTGTGTCAGACTTGTGGCGCCGCTTCTCGTGGCTGAACATGGCTTTGAGGAAGCGCCAGCGCTTGTGGTCGCCGAGCTCTACGAGGAAGCGTTTGATCTGATCCTGGAACAGGATGACAAGCACAAGGAGGCCGATGCCCATGAACTGGTCGAGGATCGAGCCGATGAGTTTGAGTTCGAGTATCTGGGATGTCACCAACCACACGACGATGAAAGCGAGCACGCCGAAGAAGATGTTGATCGTGCCGCTCTCCTTCATGATGCGGTAGAGGTAGAAGAGCAGAAGTCCCGCGATGGCTATGTCGAACGCGTCGCGTATGCCGAACTGATCCAATTGATGATTCTTTTTTTTAGGGTGTCAGAGAATGATTGAGGGGGAGAGGGTGGAGAGTGAGTATACGCCGACGGCCGGGGAGGCGGCCTTGACGTCGTGGACACGGAGGATGGATGCCCCGCGCGTGAGGGCTATGGCGTTGAGGGCGACTGTGGCTTCGAGAGCCTCGTCGGTGGAGATCCCGAGGGCCGTGGTCAACATCGACTTGCGCGAGACGCCGACCAGGAGGGGGGCATCGAGGAGGCGGGGGAAGTCGGAGAGGTGGGCCATAAGCTCCCAATT
>CAMWXQ010000235.1 GCA_947178235.1 uncultured Muribaculaceae bacterium | reverse complement strand
ATACCCAATTCATCCCCATGAACATTTCATATAATTGGCTCAAAGAATATCTCGACTTCTCCCTGACCCCCGACGAGGTGGCCGCAGCGCTCACCTCGATCGGCCTCGAAACCGGGTCGGTCGAGGAGGTCGAGTCGATTCGCGGCGGCCTGCGCGGGATTGTCATCGGCAAGGTTCTGACCTGTGTCGAGCACCCCGACAGCGACCACCTGCACATCACCACCGTCGACCTCGGCGACGGCAAGGCCACTCAGATTGTCTGCGGCGCCCCCAACGTTGCCGCCGGCCAGACCGTGGTCGTGGCTACCGTGGGCACCACCCTCTATGACGGCGACAAGGAATTCAACATCAAGAAATCCAAGATCCGCGGCGTCGAGTCGTTCGGCATGATCTGTGCCGAGGACGAGATCGGTGTCGGTGCCTCGCACGACGGCATCATCGTTCTGCCCGAGGGGGCAGCCGCGCCCGGAACCCCCGCAGCCGAGTACTACGGCCTCACCTCGGACTATGTACTCGAAGTCGACCTCACCCCCAACCGCATCGATGCGGCCTCGCACTTCGGTGTCGCCCGCGACCTTGCCGCCTACCTCGCCACACACGCCACAGCCATCCCCCTCAACCGTCCTTCGACCGAGGGATACAAGATCGAGAAGGCCGACGGCGGCATCACCGTCGAGGTCGAGAACACCGCGGCGTGTCCCCGATACTGCGGCGTGACCGTCGAGGGTGTCACCGTCAAGGAGTCGCCCGAATGGCTCCGCAACCGCCTCTCGGCCATCGGCATACGCCCCATCAACAACATCGTCGACATCACCAACTACCTGCTCCACGGCATGGGGCAGCCCCTCCACTGTTTCGACGTGGCCAAGATCGACGGCGGCAAGGTGATCGTGAAGAATGCCCGCGAGGGAGAGAAGTTCACCACCCTCGACGGCGTGGAGCGCACCCTCGACTCGCGCGACCTCATGATTTGCAACGCCTCCGAGCCGATGTGCATCGCCGGTGTCTTCGGCGGCCTCGACTCGGGTGTCACCGAGGAGACCACGAGCGTATTCCTCGAAAGCGCATACTTCAACCCCACCTCGGTACGCAAGACCGCACGCCGCCACGGGCTCAACACCGACGCATCCTTCCGATACGAGCGCGGCATAGACCCCAACGTCTGCGACTATATACTCCATCTGGCCGCTCTGATGGTCAAGGAGCTCGCCGGGGGCACCATCACCGGCCCCGAGGCCGACGTCTACCCCGAGAAGATTCTCCCCGCCGAGGTCACCCTCGACTTCGGGTACTGCGACCGCCTCATCGGCAAGCATATCCCCGCCGACACCATCACCGACATCCTCCGCAACCTCGAAATGGAGCTCACCGAGGTCACCGACAAGGAGGTGAGCATGAAGGTCCCCACATACCGCGTCGACGTCACCCGACCCTGTGACGTGGTCGAAGACCTGCTCCGCATCTACGGCTACAACAACGTCGAGATCTCATCTCAGCTCCTCTCCTCGCTCTCGTTCAAGAGCCGCGACGACGCCGACCAGCGCCTCCGCACCCTCCTCAGCGAGCAGCTCTGCGCCGAGGGCTTCAACGAGATCCTCAACAACTCGCTCACCCGCGAGGCATACTACGAAGGGCTCGAACAGATGCCCGCAGAGCACTGCGTCAAGCTCCTCAACCCCCTCAGCGCCGACCTCAACGTCATGCGCCAGACGCTCCTCTTCGGCGGCCTCGAATCCGTGGCCCACAACGTCAACCGCAAGGAGGCCGACCTGATGATGTTCGAGTTCGGCAACGTCTACACCTTCAATCCCGAGGCCGCAGGCGACGTGGCCGAGGAGGCATCCTCGCGCGCCAACCTCGCCCCCTACCGTCCCGGCGCACGCCTGGCCCTGTGGATGACCGGTCAGCTCCGCGCCGCATCGTGGGTGCGCCCCGCCGCCGAGGTCACCGTCTATGACCTCAAAGCTGTCGTGGCCAACATCCTCGGCCGCCTCGGCATCACCGACGCCGAGCTCAAAGTCTCGCAGACCAAGAACGAGATCTACGCCGCCGGCCTCGACATCGCCACCCGCTCGGGCAAGCTCCTCGGCTCGCTCGGCATCGTCAGCCGACGCCTGGCCCAGCGCTGCGACCTCAAACAGGAAGTACTCTACGCCGAATTCGACTGGGACGCACTCGTGGGCCTCTCCATGAAGAAGAAGCTCTCGCAGAGCCCCCTGCCCAAGACCATGCCCGTCAAGCGCGACCTCGCCCTGCTCCTCGACAAGGGGGTGAGCATGGAGGCCGTCGAGAACGCCGTCCGCGAGGCCGACAAGCGCCTCCTGCGCTCCGTCTCGCTCTTCGACGTCTACGAGGGGAAGAACCTCCCCGAGGGAAAGAAGTCATACGCCATCTCCATCACCCTCCAGGATGACGAAAAGACCCTCCAAGACAAGCAGATCGAGGCCGTCATGGGCAAGATCATCAACAACCTCACCCGCAAGCTCGGTGCCGAACTGCGCTGAGCCCACACAACGCCAACAAACTCAAAAACTCAATCATAAAACAGATACCCACCCATGGGAAGAGCATTTGAATACCGCAAAGCACGCAAGCTGAAACGCTGGGGCAACATGTCCCGAACCTTCACCCGCATCGGTAAGGAAATCACCATCGCCGCCAAGGCAGGCGGTCCCGATCCCTCCACCAACCCCCGTCTGCGCGCGCTCATGCAGAATGCCAAAGCCGCCAATATGCCCAAAGACACTGTCGAACGCGCCATCAAGAAAGCCACCGACAAGGATGCCGGCGACTACAAGGAAATTTCTTACGAAGGCTACGGCCCCTTCGGCATCGCCATCTTCGTCGAGGCCGCTACCGACAACAACACTCGCACAGTAGCCAACGTCCGCTCCTACTTCACCAAGCATGGCGGCTCGCTCGGAACCCAGGGCTCACTCACATTCCTCTTCGAGCACAAGTGTGTCTTCAAGATCAAACCCAAAGAAGGTGTGGGTCTCGAGGATCTTGAACTCGAACTCATCGATTACGGTGTCGACGAACTTGAGGATATCGTCGACGAGGAGACCGGCGAAGAGCAGATCGTGCTCTACGGTTCTTTCGAGTCATACTCCGCCATCCAGCAGCATCTCGAGGAGAACGGCTATGAGATCATCTCGTCAGAATTCGAGCGCATCCCCAACGACCTCAAGGACGTGACTCCCGAACAGCGCGCCACTCTCGACAAACTCCTTCAGAAACT
>CAMWXQ010000234.1 GCA_947178235.1 uncultured Muribaculaceae bacterium | reverse complement strand
CCGTCGAGTATGACGACATGAAGCGCACCGGCATCACATTCTCCCGCCTCGGGGCCTCGAAGGCCATTTCGGCAGGAGCTTACGCATTCGCATTGTCGCAGATTGATGGAAAAGATTGACCGCCGCCCGCTGAGTTTCGTCCCCTATCTCAAAAGTGTGATATGGGGGGGCGAGAAGATTTGCCGATACAAGGGTATCCCACAGACCGAGCCCAACATCGGCGAGAGCTGGGAGATCTCGGCTGTCCCCGGCCACGAGTCGGTGGTCGCCGAGGGCCCATACAAGGGTGAGACCCTCACGGACCTCATCGACCGCTTCGGGGCACAGCTGCTCGGCGAGCGTGTCGTGGAGCGTTACGGTGGCGAATTTCCCCTGCTCATCAAGCTCATAGATGCCAATGACAACCTCTCCGTCCAGGTTCATCCCGACGATGACCTCGCCCGCGAGCGCCACGGATGTGCCGGTAAGACCGAGATGTGGTACATAATCCAGTCCGACGAGGACGCGCGCATATATGCAGGACTCAACACCTCGATGACCCCCGCAGAATATGTCGAGCGCGTCGACGCGGGCACATTCGCCGAGACCCTCGCCGTCCACGAGTCGCATCCGGGGGACATCTTCTTCCTCCCCGCAGGCAGGGTCCACGCCATCGGCGCGGGCAATCTCCTCGCCGAGATCCAGCAGTCGAGCGACATAACCTACCGCATCTACGACTACGACCGACGCGATGCCGAGGGCCGCTCGCGCGAGCTGCACACCGCCCAGGCCAAGGACGCCATCGACTACACCGTCCGCGATGACTACAAGAACGCTCCCGCCGTAGGGGCCGACACCGAGATCGTCAGCTGCGACTACTTCGTGACGCGGAGGATACTTCTCGACGGCGAGAAGTCGCTGACCCTCGACCCCTCGGCCTTCACGGTCATCATCTGCCTCGACGGCACGGCCACACTCCGCTACGGAGGTGGCGAGACGCCCCTCACCGCGGGCCACACCCTCCTCATCCCCGCCGCCCTCACCACCCTCATCCTCGACGGCCAAGCCACCCTGCTCATCACCCATCCTTGATCCATATGCATCCACACCAAACCGCCCCCTGCATGGCCCGAGCCATACAGGGGGCGGCGGCGTGAACGCCGGAGAGCCAATATCTTATTTATCTGATGAATACCTTCGCGGTACTCTCTGAGTTGCGTACGATGTAGAATCCTGCGGGGAGGTCGGGGAGCTGTGCCGAGGTCCCGCGGGCAACCTGTCGGCCACCGAGGTCATATACCTCCATGACCCCCTCGCCCACGATGCGGCCACCTTCGAGGCGGATTCGATCGCCATCGGCCACTGTCTCCGCGATCCCCGTCTCGCCATCGCCCAGGATGGTCTTGAACTGATTCCACGGTGCGGTCTGCTTGTAGAGTTCCACACTCTCGGCAGGGACGTGGAGCGGCGTCGTTTCGTAGACGAGTTTGACATATTTGGGGTCGGTATAGTAGTTGCCATACTCGAACTTTATGGACAGGGTCTGATCGACGGCGGGAGGGATGGGAGCGAGGCAGTACAGGTCTGCGAGATACGTGGGCCACACATATTGGGCGACGACATAGGCCGGGGTCCACAGGTCCCATCCGATGGTACCGATGGCATTCTTGCCAATCTCAGCTGTCTCGCTGCCGAGAGCCAGGTATTTAAGATTCTTGCACCCTGCAAAAGCATATGTGCCTATCTCCTTGATGCCGCCGTCGAGATTGATGGATTTGAGGGATGAATATGCAAATGCCTTCTCGCCGATGATTTCGAGTGTGGATGGCAGATGGACGTCGGTCAGATTCGGTGCATTGTAGAACGCACCCTTTCCGATCTGTTTGACCCCCTCGGGAATGGTGATTTCGGTGACCCACTTGTTCTCTTGGAACAGGCAGTCGCCGATTTTGACGACTGTGTAGGTCCTCCCCTTGAATTCTACTGATGATGGAAGCACCGCGGGGATGTCCCACAACTCGGGTGACGAGCTGACCTCACCTGGGGCTCGCGTGAGTTCCACACCACCTTCGACTATCTTATAATAGTAGCCGTTCGCCTCGAAGTCCGGGGCAAACGTATGAGCCAAGCCGTCGGGATGGCCTCCCCACCATATTGTATGGTAATCATAGTCGGCCGGATTCCCAGCGGCCCATGCGCTCCCCGCCACACAAGCGAGAGCGAGAGTCAGAAGTGAGTAGATGTAGTTACGCATAATGAGGATAGAAAAGGTTGAAATTTTCCGCAAGATACGCACGATTCGAATAAATACCAAATAATTTGTGTGAATTTAGCATATTTTAACCACTCCGCTGCCCCCCACGGGGAGATGGCACGCCCGAAGGGCATGGTTGCGTTGAAGGTAAACACTTCGCGGTTGCATCTGCCCCGCGAGGGGCTGAATTTGGGTAACCGTGGGCTTTTAAGCCCACGGGCAGGCCCGTCCCAACCGATGAGCCCCGGAGGTGGCTCAACAAAGTGGGTAACGTAGCCACGATAGTAGAGCCACCTCACGGGGCTCGGGATGTCATGTATATTCCGATCTCCAAGGGCTTAAAAGCCCCCGGTTACTCAGATTCAGCCCCTCACGGGGCATATTGTCTTGGAGGAACTCCGCGCCTAAGTCGATAGATCAGAGAGGTTTATGGAAAAGATTTTTATTCAAGATATTTTTTCGCTTCGGAGCATCCATTCTCATATGCCTTTCTGAACCACATCTGAGCCTCTTTCTTATTCTCAGCGACTCCTTGACCCAAAAAATAGCATACTCCCAAATTACATTGAGCCAATGCATTCCCTTGCTCAGCTGCTTTACGGAACAACTTAGCAGCCTCAGTGAAATTCTGATCTACTCCTCGACCAATGTAATAACAAACAGCCAAATTATTCATAGCGCTTGCATATCCTTGTTCAGCCGCTTTTCGGTGCCATCTAACGGCCTCGGAAAAGTTCTCTTTCACCCCTCGGCCTTTTTCGTAAAAAACGGCTAAATTATACTGAGCTGCCGCATTACCTTGCTCAGCCGCTTTACGGTACCATCCAGCGGCCTCGGTAAAATTCTTTTCCATTCCTTTGCCATATTCGTAACAATATCCCAAGCAAAACTGAGCGCTGGCATTACCTTGCTCAGCCGCTTTACGATAACACCTAACTGCCTCAGTATAATTTTTCGCCAAATAATACTCTTCTCCCTTTTGATAAAGCTCTTCGGGGCTCTCTGTTGGGGGT
>CAMWXQ010000233.1 GCA_947178235.1 uncultured Muribaculaceae bacterium | reverse complement strand
CTCCAAGACCTCGCGCGAGGTCATGCAGGTCTTCCGCGACCTCAACGCCGAGGGGCGCACCATCGTCATCGTCACCCACGACCCCGCCGTCGGCGCACAGACCAACCGCATAATCCGCATCTCCGACGGCCGCATCGTCCCCGAATAACCTCTTTCAACTCTCAACTTTCAACTCCCCCCTTTGGATCTCATCAACGAAATACTCGCCACACTCAGCCACAACAAACTGAGGACCGCACTCACAGGATTCGCCGTCTCGTGGGGCATCTTCCTGCTTGTCGTGCTCCTGGGCATCAGCCGCGGTCTGCTCAACGCCGCCGACTCGATGTTCAGCCAGAGCGAGACCGAGACCATGACCCTCAGCGGAGGTTGGGCCCAGAAACCATACAAAGGGCTCAAAGAGGACCGCAGCATAGCCCTCAAACGCCAGGACCTCGACCTCATCGAAGCGCGCAACGCCGACATCGTCCGCAGCGCCACCGCCGAGATCAGCGCCGGCGACGCCGTCGTCTCCACCCCGCGCGACTATGTCACACAGGGATACACGGGAGCCTACCCCTCGGCCCTCCGCTCGGACGGCGGCAAACTCGAACAGGGCCGATTCATCAACGACGTCGACCTCCGCGAGCAGCGCCGCGTCATCGTCCTCCACCGCGACCATGTCCCCACACTCTTCGGCAGCGAGGACCCCATCGGGAAACAGGTCGAGCTGAAAGACCGATCATTCACCGTCGTCGGCGTCTACTCCCACCAGTGGAACCGATCCAACTTCATCCCCTACACCACGGCCCGCGTCCTGGCCGGCAACTCGGACACCATCAGGCGCATAGTCGTCAGCCTCCGCAACGTCCACACCATCGACGAGGGCACGCGCGCCGAGGAGAGCCTCAGGCAGACCCTCGGCCAGGCCCACAGTTTCGCCCCCGACGACAACACCGCCGTGTGGATATGGAACCGCCTCAACCAGCACCTGCGCATGACCAACGCCATGGGCATCCTCCAACTCGCCGTGTGGATCATCGGCCTCCTCACCATGCTCTCGGGCATCGTCGGCGTCAGCAACATCATGTTTGTCTCCGTCCGCGAGCGCACACATGAGATCGGCGTCCGCCGCGCCATCGGGGCCCGCCCCGCCGTCATCCTGCGCCAGATCATGTTGGAGAGCGTCGCCATCACCACACTCTTCGGCTATGTCGGCATCGTACTCGGCATCGCCGTGACCTCGCTCATCGGCGCCTCCGTGCCCGAGAGCAACCCGCCGATGCTCCGAGACCCCTCCATCTCGATCACCATGGCCGTCGAGCTCACGGCCGTCCTCGTGGCCGCCGGGGCCTTTGCGGGCCTCTTCCCGGCACTCAAATCACTCAAAATCAAACCTGTCGAAGCCCTGCGCGACGAATGAAACTCACTGTATTCGACCTCGACAACTGGCGCGAGATTG
Source organism: uncultured Muribaculaceae bacterium (assembly GCA_947178235.1). Taxonomy (GTDB): domain Bacteria; phylum Bacteroidota; class Bacteroidia; order Bacteroidales; family Muribaculaceae; genus Duncaniella. The sequence goes on along the minus strand of CAMWXQ010000233.1, from coordinate 1,818 downwards.
CGGCCACCCTGGCGCAGAACAAGACGCGCACATTCATGACCGGCTTCGGTATATTCTGGGGCACGGCCATCCTCGCCCTCCTGCTCGGAGGTTCCGAGGGGCTCAAACACGCCATGAGCCGGAACTTCGAGGGATTCGCCACCAACGCCGCCGTCATCTTCCCGGGCAAGACCTCGCTCCCCTACGCCGGGTTCGACAAGGGGCGCCCCCTCGACATGAATGTCCAGGATGTGGCCAATATCCGCCGCGGCGTCCCCCAGATCGAGAGCTCGTCGGCGGTCAATGCCCTGTGGGCCAACGTCGTCTACAAGGACAAGAAGTCCAACGTGCAGCTCAGCGGCATCGAACCCGACTATGCCCGAATCTTCGAGCCCGTTGTCTATCATGGCCGATTCATCAACAATGCCGATGACATCAACTCGCGCAAGGTCTGTGTCGTCGGCCTCGAAGCCGCCCGCGAACTATTCGGCAACCCCGCCGACGGCATCGGCAAGGATGTCGAGGTCAACGGCATATATTATAAGGTGGTCGGCATCGCCGGGCAGACCAATGAGATCAACATCGGCGCCAAGATGGACGAGTCGGTCTTTATCCCCAACACCACCATGCGACGGGGCTACAACCTCGGGCGCAACGTCGACTTCTTCATGATGACCGTCAGGGCCGGCCACACCCCCGCCGAGATCGAGCCTCAGCTGCGCCGCCTCATCGCCTCAAACCACCCCATCGACCCATCGGACAGGGCGGCATTCTTCTTCTTCGACATCTCCGAGCAGTTCAACATGGTCGACACCCTCTTCATGGGCATCAGCCTCCTCGCCCTCTTCGTGGGCGCGGGTACCCTCCTGTCCGGGGTCATCGGTGTCGGCAATATCATGTGGATCATTGTCCGCGAGCGCACCCACGAGATCGGCATCCGCCGCGCACTCGGGGCCAAACCCGCCGACATCATCATACAGATACTCTCCGAGAGCTCGGTGCTGACCGTCATCGGCGGTCTCGGCGGCATCGCCTTTGCCGTCCTCATCCTCGCCGGCGCCGAGTTTGTGACCGCGGGGGGCGACAACCCACTCCGTATGCAGCTCTCCATGTCGCAGGCCATCTCGATCCTCGCCACATTCCTCGTCCTCGGCACCGCCGCCGGCATCGTCCCCGCCCTCAAAGCCATGCGCATCAAACCGATCGAAGCCCTCAACGAAAAATAAAAATACCCCCTCTCAACCCTCCTCTTTCAACTCTCAACTTTCAACTTTCACCCCAAAACTATGAGAAAGTTCCTCCGAATCCTCCTCTGGGTCCTCGTGGCAGGCCTCTTTGCAGGCACCTTCGTCTACCTCTACCTCCACTCGCGCCCCAAGGAGGTCAAGTACGAGACCGTCACCCCCTTCGTGACCGACATCAACCGCTCGACCATCCTCACGGGCACCATCGAGCCCCGCGACGAGATCGCCATCAAACCCCAGGTCTCGGGCATCATAGCCGAGATCAATGTCGAGGAGGGGGACATGGTACGCGAGGGCGACATCGTGGCCCGCATCAAGATTGTCCCCGACGAGGGGCAGCTCTCATCGGCCACATCGCGCATCGAACAGGCCCGCATATCGCTCGCCGACGCCCGCACACGCCACGAGCGCAATACACTGCTGCTCGAAAAGAAGGTCATCAGCCGTGAGGAATTCGACACATCGGCCACACAGCTCGCCCAGGCCGAGGCCGAGCTCCACGCCGCCGAGGACGCCTATGCCATCGTCAAGGAGGGTGTATATGTCTCTGAGTCCACCGAGATCAACACCCTCGTCCGCTCGACCGTCACCGGCC
>CAMWXQ010000232.1 GCA_947178235.1 uncultured Muribaculaceae bacterium | reverse complement strand
GTACTCGCCCTGTTCCGTCTGGGTTCCCATTCCGAGCTTTTCAAATCTTAGCGTCTACATTCAACCGCCCTCCCGTTTTTTGTCCTGACGACGGATTTTTCAACTCCGATTTTTCTCCATTTTTTCGGTGAATCTCGCCGAAATTGCATATATTTGCAATTTGTTAACCACACGTTGCCAGAGAGTATGGAGAATAATAAGGAGAAAGACTACGACAAGATTATACGCGAGCGGGCCCAGGTGGTGTTCGACGCCATGGCGCCGCGCGTAACCCCCGAGGAGATGGCCAAACTCCACGAGGCCTTCGAGCTTGCGTGCGAGGCCCACAAGCACCAGAAGCGCAAGACGGGCGAGCCCTATATTCTCCATCCCATCGCGGTGGCCACCATTGCGGCCAAGGAACTGAACCTCGAAGCCAATCCCGTGATGGCGGCATTCCTCCACGACGTCGTCGAGGACAACAAGAACTATACCATAGCCGACATCCGCGACCGATTCGGCGAGGACGTGGCCTTCCTCGTGCGCGTGGTGACCAAGCAGAAGAAGGAGAAATACGACGTCTCGCAGCAGGTCGACAACTACCGCCAGATGCTCAACTCGGTCGAGTATGACATCCGCGCCCTGCTCGTGAAGCTCGCCGACCGCCTCCACAACATGCGCACCCTCTCGTCGATGCGCCCCGACAAACAGATGAAGATCGCGGGGGAGCCCGACTACTTCTATGCTCCTCTGGCCAACCGCCTCGGGCTCTATCACGTCAAGATCGAGCTCGAGAACCTCAGCCTCCGCTTCCGTTGCCCCCACGAGTACGACGAGCTCGCCTCTAAGATTGCCCGCGACGAGGAGCATCAGCGCGAACGCCTCGGCAAGTTCTGCAACCAGATACGCGAGGTACTCGACAAAGCCGGCATCGAGGCCACCGTCAATGTCGAATACCGTCAGCCGTGCAGCGTGTGGCGCAAGATGCGCAAGTACGGTGACGACTTCAACCATCTGAAATACCGCCACTTCACCAACGTCGTCTTCCCCTCCGTCGAGGGTGTGACCGACAAGGACATGGCCCTGCGCATCTACTCGGCGCTCACAGACCGATTCCGCGAGAAACCGGGCGGCATCATCAACTACATCGACTCGCCCAAAGAGAACGGATACAAGAGCTTCCACGTCAAGCTCCTCGCCGACTTCGGCCGATGGCAGGAAGTACATATCCTCAGCGAGTGCATGATGCGCGAGAGCCAGCTCGGCTGCATGGCCGAACGAGGCGAGGACAACATCGCCCGCTGGATAGAGAAGTTCAAGAACGTACTGCGTGACCTCTCGCGCCGCGGACGCGAGGGTGTCGACTTCATGGACAACGTGGTCGCGACGTTCTACAACGACGACATAATGACCTTCACCCCCCACGGCAAGGAGGTCGTGCTGCCCCAACGCGCCACGGCCCTCGACTTTGCATACGAGGTATTCCCGGGCCTCGGCGAGAAGGCCAAGTATGCCCGCGTCAACGGCTACCTCGCATCTATCAAGGCTCCGCTCCACCGTGGCGACGTCGTGGAGATCTTCACCGACCCCGACGTGCATCCTCAGCCCGACTGGCTCGACAGTGTCGTAACCTACAAGGCCCGCAAGGCCATCATGAGCTATCTCGACCGGCAGCCAAAGCCCAAGTATCACCGCTGCCCCCTCTGCCACCCCATCCCCGGCGACGAAATCATCGGCTTCCGCGAGCCCGACGGCACCATCACCGTCCATCGCCGCGACTGCCAGGAGGGAATCCGCCTGGCCTCGCGCCAGGGGGACAGCATCGTCTCGGTCGAGGACTTCTACGACGGCTCGACGCTCTACCCTGTCACCATCATCGTGACAGCCATCGACCGCTACCACCTATTTATCGACCTCGTTGACTGCATCACCAATACCCTGCATCTGACCATCGACAGCTTCAACACCTCCACCGTCGACTCGATCGTCACCTGCACCATATCATTCAAGGCCCACTCATTTGCCGAGCTCCAATCCATCATGGACCACATCGCCTCCATCAAGGGGGTCGACGAAGTCAAACGAAAGGTCGGAGCATAGACATAAAAAAACTCCTCAGCCGAACGGCTGAGGAGTTTTTTCTTATCTCGTCACTACCTTGTAGTCCAGTGCGCCGCCTGATATGACCGAGTAACGGCGCAGGGCATAGCCGCGCGTGGCGGCTGGGCCGGATTTAGGGTAGCCGTAATTGGTATAAATCTCATAACGGCTCTTACACTCGGGACACTCGGCGTAGAGCTCACCCGTCGGGACGGTGAGCCTCACATCCCTGCGTGCCTCGACCGGACAGGCCAGGTCATAGGCAAGGGTATTGCCGAGGACATCGTTGACAAGGAGCAGACCGCCGAAACCCGTGCGATCGAGGTCTGTATATGGGAACGATGCGGGTATGCGCAGGCGACCACCGGGCTGGTAGACGTATATGGCACAGGCCGCTGCGTCACCCTTGATGCCGTGGATATTCCAGTCGCCGACGGTGTGGAAGGTCAGATAGACCTCGCTGTATGGGATGCGGTCATCGTCTACCGAAAGGCACGACACCGCGAGCCCAGCCACACACAGGAGAGCGGCAAGGCGGCAGACCACCGGCCGCAGCATGGAGGAGAGAGAGAGCTGCATACGCGTGGCTGGATTAGGCTTGCTCGAAGAGCTTGGTGAACACGTTGCCGAACTGGTCGGCGGCCTCTTGGAGCTTCGGCCCCACGAAGGGACGGAGCATGGCGGGGAGGTCGACATCCACCACGGGGAGCACCTCAGTCTTGTCGGCACCCTTCTCGGTGAGTTCGATCGATAGCTTGATGGGGATTGGAGAGCCCTCAGCCACGAAACCGACATGACTGGGGGCAACCTTCTCGGCCACCTTGAACTTCATGTCGCCCACACCGGGTGCCTGGAACGCGATGCCGTCGGCACCGAATTTGACACCTTGCAGATGCTTGCGCTGCTCCTCGGGTACAGACTCGAAGAGGCTCTGATACTGCCCGAGGTCCGAGACCTTTGCATAAAGCTCGGCTATGGGGCGGGCGATTTCTACGGATTTACCTTTATATTGGGACATGGTCGTGTCTATGTTATGGAGTGTTGGAGGAGAGATTTATATCGTGGCTCAGTCGTTAGCGGGGGCCTTCGGAGTCCAGACCGAAGGATCCTTGCGCCACTCGCGCAGGGTCTCGACGTCAGCCTCGCGGATGAATCCCGTTTCGAGGGCAGCGGTGATGAGGGCGGTGTAGTTGGAGAG
>CAMWXQ010000231.1 GCA_947178235.1 uncultured Muribaculaceae bacterium | reverse complement strand
CATTCGTGGTCATCTCTCCCGAGTTCACATGGAGGCAGAAGCGCGAATGGTTCATGGAGCGGACATCCGACCCATATTTCCGCAACCTCTGCGCCTCGTATCCGTGCCACAAACTCCCCGCGAAACAGCGGATACTCCTCCGTGCGATGCTTCGCCGCCAGTTCTTGCTTTCGTGGATGCTCATCACGGGCTTCACACGTCTGCGCCGCGACAAACTCAAATGACCACTCAGCATTCAAGCCGAGAAAGAATGAAGATTTTCTACTATTGCCTCGAATACCCGACGCCGATGTACCTGTGGCAGCGCGCCAACATCATCGGTGACCTGCGTCGTGCCGGACACGAGGTGATACACTTCAATCCCGCCACATACGGGTCGATGGACGCAGCCAACGAGGCCGCGGCCGCAGCCCTGCGCTCCACTCATGGTATCGACCTCTTAATGACCTGCGACGACTCCGACACCGTATATCCGGAGACTGTCCGTGAGGTCGCTAAACTCGGTATTCCCTCGCTGATGATAGCGTGGGACAACCTCGAATTGCCGTACAAGCAGAAGGCCATCGCACCACTCTTCGATGCCGTGTGGCTGACTTCGGACGAGACCCGTTACCTTTTCGAACGGTGGGGTTGCCGCAATGTCATATTTGCTCCCTACGCATGCTCACCCTATACCTACGGACCGGTCGAGACCGTCCCGGTCAGGTCTGTCGGATTCATCGGTTCGCCCTACGGCAGCCGCACCAACAAGCTCAATCACCTCACCTCGGGGGGAGTCGATGTGGATGTCTACGCCAACGTCCTGTTCGACAAGGGTTACACGAGCTCTTCGGCCACTGGGCGCAAGGAGTTCTCGCCGCGCGACATCATGGTGAAGGCTTCGCGTTACATGCGTTTTCCCATCGGCCGTAAGGTCTTCGCTGCGACCATCATCAACAAGCTTTCGCCCGCCGCCAGACTCGACACAGGCTCGGAGCACTTCCATGCCCACCGATCGGTGAGCCACGAGGAAATGTGCCGCCTGTACTCGGCGCACACCCTCTCGCTCAACATCACCGAACTGCGCGACACATACGTCCTGTCCCAACCGATACCGAAACTGCACCTGCGCACCTTTGAGATTCCGATGTGCGGAGGCTTGCAACTGACATCGCGCAATCCCGAGATCGAGCAGTATTTCGAGGACGGACGCGAGATTGTACTCTATGACTCGCGCGAAGAGATGATCGACAAAGCCCGATGGTATCTCGATCCAGCACGCGACACCGAAGTCGCACGCATGAAGGCCGCCGCACGCACCCGTGCCGAAAGGGAGCATACATGGATGGCGCGGCTCAACCCCATATTCGCATCCCTCGGGCTCAACCATTAATCCTGCTCATCCTGCGCTTCTTTGGGGAGGAAGGTGCGGAGCATGAGGTAGCCGAGGAGGCCGGCGAGGAACGAGCCGGCGACGATGCCGATCTTGGCGTTGTTCAGCAGGGCGGCCATCGGGGCACCGCCGTCGCCGAACGAGAGATTGGCGATGAAGAGGGAGACCGTAAAACCGATGCCGCCCAGCATCGCGATGGCTGCAATCATGCGCCAGTCGGCCCGCGCGGGCATCGGCGCGAGACCGGTCTTGACCGTCAGCCACGAGAAGGCGAAAATCCCGAGGAACTTGCCACCCACGAGCGCGATGAGTATAGCCATGCTTATGCCCGAGAAGATGGATTCGACACCTATGCCTGCGAAACTGATACCGGCATTGGCAAACGCAAAGAGCGGGACTATCAGATAGTCCACGACAGGGTGGAGCGAGTCTTCGAGGTCCTGCAATGGCGAAATGACCTTGTCCGAAGCCGACTCGACCTCTTTCAGCCAGTCCATCTGGTCCTTGTTCAGAATCGACTTGCGCGAGAGAGCCTCATCGTCCTCGGCATTGAAGTGGGCGATGGCTGCACGGATCTGACGTACATACTTCTTGGGCGCGAACACGGGTCGCGCAGGGATACAGAATGCAATCAGCACGCCGGCAATGGTCGGATGGATGCCCGAGTTGAGGAACAGGTACCATACGGCGGTGCCGATGCCGAGGTAGAAGATCTTGCTCTGTATCGAAAACCTCGACCCGAGGAATAGGAGCCCCAACAGAACGAGCGCGGCCACGATGGCCCAGACCTCGATGTGGGACGAGTAGAAAAGTGCAATCACGATGATGCCGCCGATGTCGTCGACCACGGCGAGCGTCGTGAGGAAGATCTTGAGCGACAGCGGCACGCGTGACCCAAGCATGGCGAGGATGCCGAGCGAGAATGCGATGTCCGTAGCCATCGGGATGGCCGCGCCGTCGATATAGTCCGTGCCCGAGGCCATGAGCCAGAATATCCCCACGGGGACAATCATGCCGCCGATGGCAGCCACGATGGGCAGCAGAGCCTGTTTGAACGAGCTGAGCTCGCCCACAAGCACCTCGCGCTTGATTTCGAGGCCGATGGCAAAGAAGAAAATAGCCATCAAGGCATCGTTGATGAATTGCAGCAGCGTCATCGGATGCCCGCCGTGGCTGAAAATATTGAACGAACCGACTTGCAACCTTATCTCCTGGTTCCAGAAGTCCGAGTACACCGTATTGACACCCGGGATATTGGCCACAATGAGAGCTAGCAACGTAGCGGCGATCAACACATTGCCGCCCGACGCATGGGTCGTCAACGCCCTCTTGGCGCTATAATAAATCTTGCCGGGGAAAGCCCTCTGCGCACCCGCCCGAGGCCCATCATTGAACTTAGTCATAGTCGAAACAGTTTTTCAACTAAAACGCGCGGGGAGCGAGAAGTGTTCGCCGCCCCTTTCAGACAGGCGCGTATAAAGTTTAGGATCGATTTTGGCGGTGGATTCGCGAAAAGTGCGTAACTTTGCAAGTTGGCTGCCATGATGGCATACCGCACACCCCACCATTCTATGAAGGCTTATCTCAAATACCTCTTCCAACTGATACTCTCGCCGCGCAACGGGTGGGAGGACATCGAGAAGGCAGACATGGACCCGTCGAGGCTCCTGTCCGCCGGATACTACCCGCTCATCGGAGTGGCGGCGGCGAGTGTGTTCGTGAGGGCGCTGTTCTATCCCGGGCTCGACTTCATGGACCTGTTCGTGAGCATGGTCGAGTGGTTCGTGGTCTATTTCGTAGGCTTCTTCTTCGGGGTGTTCAGCCTGTCGCTCTTCCTCGAACCGATGGTCGAGGGGCACTATGACGAAGACCGCGTCCACACCTTCGTCCTCTACACGCTCGGATTGGAGGCGGTTATCAAC
>CAMWXQ010000230.1 GCA_947178235.1 uncultured Muribaculaceae bacterium | reverse complement strand
CGCTGGACCCACACCACCTCCATTAGCCCCGAGCCGTCGGAGAAGAGACCGGTGAGGCGCATCTTGGCCCCCTCGCCCTGGACGGTGATGGATACGAACCGCCCGCGCACCTGTACCGAGGGCATATCGTCGCCACAGAAGTCGGCGATGCGGCGGATGGTCGAGCGGTCGACATACGAGGTCGGGAAGTGGTAGACGAGGTCGCGGTATGTGCGTATGCCGAGATTCTTTTTCAGAACCTCGGCGCGTTTGGGCCCGATCCCTTTCAGGTACATTATGTCGGTGTCCAGTATACCGGCCATCTCTCTTCGGCTACCTTATATATTATATATGTGTCAGAGGCCGCCGGCCTCGATGCGCGAGATGTCTCCCGCATGGGTGATCTTGATGTTGCGCGGGTCCCCCTCGGCCAGGACCAGGCGTGTGAAGCCCGCAGCCTCCATCACCGAGGCGTCGTCGGTGAAGTCGGGGCGCAGTTCCATGAGGTCGGCCCGCAGACGCTTGGGCCCGTCGAAGAGCTGAGGGGTCTGCACGGCGCGGTAGAGCGCACGGTCGACGGCGCGCGAGGATCCGTCGGGCGCGACCTCGCGCAGCGAGTCGGTCACTGCCACCGCCGGTATCACCCCGTCGACACCATCGGCGAGGGCTGCGGTGAGGCGGCCGAACATCTCGGGGGTCACCATCGGGCGGGCGGCGTCGTGGATCGAAATCCATCCGACCTCACCGCCGTCGGGGATGGAGCGGAGGGCGGCCCGTACACTCTCGGCGCGGGTCGCCCCGCCGGGGACGGTGGTGTGCGCGAGCCCGAATCCGTACTCGCGGCACATCGCGGCCCACTCATCCTCCATGCCGGGGCTGAGCACGACGATGATGGCCGCCTCGGGGGCGGCGGTATGGAGCCTCTCGAGGGTGGTCATCAGCACGGGGCGCCCCCACAGGAGGCAGAACTGCTTGGGCACGGGGCCGCCGAAGCGGTGGCCCGCCCCCGCGGCAACGACTATATGGTAATTCGGCATAGGCTGTAAAATGAGTGTCAATAACCCCGAAGGTTATATACAAACTATACAAAGGTAAGAATTTTTCGGATGAAATTCCTTAACTTTGTATCAGAAAAACCAATCCCCATGCCACAGGACAACGCATACAACAATTACGGACAGGGAGGCGCCCGCCGCTCGCGGCCCGAACATATCTCGAAGTTTGACCACGGAGGGCGCATCCCCCCGCGCGACAATGACCTCGAAGAGGCCGTGCTCGGCGCACTCATGCTCGAGAAGGACGCCTACACCGCCGTCTGCGACATATTGAAGCCCGAGTCGTTCTACGACCCCTCGAATCAGAAAATCTACGCTGCCATCCAGAGTCTCGGTGCCGCTCAGCAGAGCATCGACATGCTCACCGTCACCGACCGCCTGCGCCACATGGGCGAGCTCGACGCGGCGGGCGGCGCACTGCGCATCTCCGAGCTGACCTCGCGCGTGGCCTCGGGCGCACACGTCGAGTTCCACGCCCGCATCGTGGCCCAGAAGTACCTCGCCCGCGAGCTCATCCGCTTCGCCTCGCAGATCGAGTCGCAGGCCTTCGACGAGAGCTATGATGTCGACGACCTGCTCCAGGAGGCCGAGGGGAAACTCTTCGAGATCTCGCAGCGCAACGTCAAGAAGGACGTGACGCAGATCGACCCGGTCATCAACTCGGCCATCGAACAGATACAGACCGCAGCCAACCGCGCCTCAGGCCTCTCGGGCCTCGAAAGCGGATACCACGAACTCGACAAACTCACCTCGGGATGGCAGCGCAGCGACCTCATCATCATCGCAGCCCGCCCCGCCATGGGCAAGACGGCGTTCGTCCTATCCATGGCCAAGAACATGGCCGTGAACTACAACATCCCCGTGGCCATCTTCTCACTCGAAATGTCGAACCTCCAGCTCGTGAACCGTCTGATCCAGAACACCTGCGAGATCGAGGGTGAGAAAATCAAGAGCGGACAGCTCTCGCAGATGGAGTGGGACCAGCTAATGTCACGCGTCAAGAACCTCTACAACGCCCCCCTCTATATCGACGACACCGCCTCGCTCTCGATCTTCGAGCTGAGGACCAAGGCGCGCCGTCTCGTGCGCGAGCACAATGTACAGTTCATCATCATCGACTACTTGCAGCTGATGAACGCCTCGGGCATGAAGTTCGGCTCGCGCGAGCAGGAGGTCTCCATGATCTCGCGCTCGCTCAAACAGCTCGCCAAGGAACTGAACATCCCCATCGTGGCACTCTCGCAGCTCAACCGCTCGGTCGAGAGCCGCGGCGCCGACAGCAAGGACGGCAAGCGCCCGCAGCTGAGCGACCTGCGCGAGTCGGGCGCCATCGAGCAGGACGCCGACATCGTATGCTTCATCCACCGCCCCGAATACTACCTGCGTTCCGGACAGGACGCCGCCGGCAACGACATCCGCGGCCTGGCCGAATTCATCGTCGCCAAACACCGCTCGGGCCGCGTCGACGACGTGAAGATGAGATTCAAGAACAAGTATGCCCGATTCGAGAACTGGGACGCCGAGCCCGAGCGCACCTCCGTAGGCCAGCGCCGCTCGGGTGTGGACACCGACAAAATTGACCTCGACACACCCACGGGAAACCCCTTCAACCCCTCGGGACCGATAGGCGGGGGCACCGCCGACATCACCGGGACAGCCGCTCCGGGCGACACAGCCCCCTTCTGAGAGTGTTAAAATTATGAATTACAACACCAAAAGTGTTAAAACATCCCCGCTGACCGAAAACGCGAGGGGAAAATTTTGGGCCAGATTCAATTTTTTTTTATTTTTGCAGAACCATTTGCAGCCTAACGGCGTTAGATAAGTACAAAACAACTCAACCAACAACTATTGATTTTATGAAAAAAGCGTTATTGATGATTGCTGTCCTGCTCGGGAGCTCGACCGCATTCGCACAGAATCTCGACAAGAACGAGGCAAAGCTCATGAAGGCTTTCCTCAGCGAGCCCGCTAAGGAGGGAACCAATGCACAGGCACTGAAAGTCGCCGACCTCAAGGATCTCACCTCGATCGAAGGCGTCACCATAGAGAACGGCCACGTCACCGCAATCGACTGGAAGGACAAGAAGCTCGGCGGTACCCTCGACCTCGCAGGCTTCAAGGCCCTCACCAAGGTCGACGTATCCCGCAACGACCTCACCTCTCTCACCGTCGCCGGCTGCGCCAACCTCACCGACCTCAACGCATCGCGCAACAAGCTCGCCGAGATCAACCTCGACAACTGCGCCGCTCTCCAGAAC
>CAMWXQ010000229.1 GCA_947178235.1 uncultured Muribaculaceae bacterium | reverse complement strand
CAGTTCACATTTTCTAAATCAAAGAGAAATGCCAGGATTATTAGGAAAGAAAATCGGAATGACATCCGTTTTCAGTGCCGACGGCAAGAACGTGCCGTGCACTGTTATCGAAGTAGGCCCCTGCGTAGTGACTCAAGTGAAGACGGCTGAGAAGGATGGCTATGACGCAGTGCAGCTCGGCTTCGAAGAGAAGAAGGACAAGCACACCACCGCCCCCATGGCCGGCCACTTCAAGAAAGCCGGAGTCGCTCCCCAGCGCCACTTGGCCGAGTTCAAAGGATTTGGCTCCGAGGTGAAACCCGGTGAGACCATCACCGTCGACCTCTTCGCAGAGGGCGACTTCGTCGACATCCAGGGAACCTCCAAGGGTAAAGGCTTCCAGGGCGTGGTCAAGCGCCACGGCTTCGGCGGCGTAGGACAGTCCACCCACGGCCAGCACAACCGTCTGCGCGCCCCCGGTTCGGTAGGCGCCTGCTCCTATCCCGCAAAGGTGTTCAAAGGCATGCGCATGGCAGGCCAGATGGGCAATGAGAAAGTCACCGTACAGAACCTCCAGGTCGTAAGCGTGATGCCCGAACACAACGTCCTCATCATCAAGGGTTCAATCCCCGGAAGCAAAGGTTCAATCGTATTAATCGAAAAGTAAATGGAAGTCGCAATCTACAATATCAAGGGCGAGGACACCGGCCGCAAGGCCACTCTCGCCGACGAGGTGTTCGCCGTTGACCCCAACGAGCACGCCGTCTATCTCGACGTCAAGCAGTACCTCGCCAACCAGCGCCAGGGCACCCACAAGTCCAAGGAGCGCAGCGAGGTCTCCGGCTCCACCCGCAAGCTGCACAAGCAGAAGGGCGGCGGCGGCAGCCGTATCGGCGACATCAACTCGCCCGTCCTCGTGGGCGGCGGCCGCGTCTTCGGTCCCCGTCCCCGTGACTATCGCTTCAAGCTCAACAAGAAGGTAAAGCAGCTCGCACGCCGCTCGGCCCTCACCGCCAAGCTCCAGGACTCCCAGATCATCGTGGTCGAGAACTTCGACCTCGACGCACCCAAGACTAAAGAAATGATAAAGATTGCTAAAAATCTTAAAGTCGACGGGAAAAAGGTCCTCTACGTTTTACCGACTGAAAATAAAAACGTAACTTTGTCTGTCCGTAACGTACCCGACGCACAGACCATCGTTGCGTCGGACGTGAACACCTACGCCGTGATGAACTCGAACGCCATCATCCTCACCGAGGGCGCACTCGAGTCCATCAATAACATCTGAGCCATACCGGGTAATATAAGAAGCAACTGAACATGGAAATCTCAATCAAGCCCATCGTCACCGAGAAGGCCTCTCGCCTCAGCGAGAAGGCCAATCGCTACACCTTCGCCGTTACTCCCCAGGCCAACAAGTACCAGATCAAGAGCCTCGTCGAGAAGCTCTACGGCGTCAAGGTCACCCGCGTCAACACAATCAATGTCCGTTCCAAGAACAAATCCCGCTGGACCAAGAGCGGCCTCCTCCGCGGCAACACCGCCGCATGGAAGAAAGCCATCGTGGACCTCGCCGATGGACAGACCATTGACTTCTATAGCAACATCTAAACAGAAATGGCAGTAAGAAAATTCAAGCCCACAACCCCTGGGCAGCGGCACAAAGTTATCGGAGTGTTCAAAGGTACCATCACTGCTACCACTCCGGAGAAATCTCTTACAGTCGGCAAAAGGGCGTCCGGCGGCCGCAACGCCGAAGGACACCTCACCACCCGATACCTTGGTGGTGGCCACAAGCGCAAATACCGCATCATAGACTTCAAGAGAACAAAGGACGGCGTACCCGCAGTCGTCAAGACAATCGAGTATGACCCCAACCGCTCGGCCCGAATCGCCCTCCTCTTCTACAAGGACGGCGCCAAGGCCTACATCATTGCACCCAACGGACTCAAGGTAGGCGATGTCCTCATGTCAGGTCCCGACGCACAGCCCGAGGTAGGCAACTGCCTCCCCCTGGCCAACATCCCCGTCGGTACCCTCATCCACAACATCGAGCTCCGTCCCGGCCAGGGAGCCTTCATGGCCCGCTCCGCCGGCACCTTCGCACAGCTCATCTCCCGCGAAGGCGCGTATGCAATCGTCAAGTTACCCTCCGGAGAGACCCGCAAGATCCTCGCGGCCTGCCGCGCCACCGTCGGTGTCGTAGGCAACTCCGAGCACTCCCTCGAACGTTCCGGCAAGGCCGGCCGCTCGCGCTGGCTCGGACGCCGCCCCCGCAACCGCGGCGTCGTCATGAACCCTGTCGATCACCCCATGGGTGGTGGTGAAGGCCGCGCATCCGGCGGTCACCCCCGCTCGCGCAAGGGCCTCTACTCGAAGGGTCTCAAGACACGCGCTCCCAAGAAGCACTCGTCGAAGTACATCATCGAGCGCCGCAAGAAATAACACGGCACCCCTGACAGAACCGACAGCAGCAAAAAGTAACAAGACATCCAAAAAGCAACGCATACCTCATGAGTCGTTGATTGAAAAAAGGCCCGTTCATCAGCGTCAAGCTCGAGAAGAAGGTAGCCGCCATGGAAGAATCCGGCAAGAAGTCCGTCATCAAGACTTGGAGCCGCGCATCCATGATCGCACCCGAATTCGTCGGCCATACATTCGCTGTACACAACGGCAACAAGTTCATCCCCGTCTACGTGACCGAGAACATGGTTGGCCACAAGCTCGGAGAGTTCGCCCCCACACGAACATTCCGCGGCCACTCCGGCAACCGCAAGAAGTAACAAACGGGCCCCTGATATAACTAATTCACACGTCAAAAAAGCAAGAATTAAAATACAATGGGTGTAAGAAAAAGAAACTCAGCAGACATGCGCAAGGCCGAACAGAAGACCGTCGCCTTCGCCAAGCTGCTCAACATACCCACCTCACCCCGCAAGATGCGCCTCGTGGTCGACATGATCCGTGGCGTCGAGGTGAACCGCGCCCTCGGCATCCTCAAATTCTCCAACAAGGAGGCTGCCGCACGCGTCGAGAAGCTCCTCCTCTCGGCAATCGCCAACTGGGAAGCCAAGAACGAGCGCAAGGCCGACGCCAACGAGCTCTACGTAGCCTCCGTAATGGTCGGCTGCGCCCCCATGCTCAAACGCCTCCGCCCCGCACCCCAGGGCCGCGGCTACCGCATCCGCAAGCGCGCCAACCACGTGACCCTCGTGGTAGACACTATCGAAAACAAAAACGCCAAAGCATAACAAATGGGACAGAAAGTAAACCCTATCAGCAATCGTCTGGGTGTAATCCGCGGCTGGGACTCCAACTGG
>CAMWXQ010000228.1 GCA_947178235.1 uncultured Muribaculaceae bacterium | reverse complement strand
CCACCCCGTTTTTTAACACAAGTTTTTGGGTGGGCTGGGTTTGTTTTTTATATGATACTGGGGCGGTGGGGGGGGGCGTGGGCGCGGGGAGTGTCAGATGTTGAGGTCTTTCTTGAGGGCGTCGATCTTGGCTGCGGCCTGGGCGCGGACGGCGTCATAGTCGGCGGGGCTGGCCATGGGGACGCGTACCTCCATGTAGAACTTGATCTTGGGCTCTGTGCCGGAGGGACGGACCGAAATCTTGGAGCCGTCGGCGGTGAACCATTGGAGGACGTTCGAGGTGGTGGGGAAGTTGAGCTTCTCTACCGAGCCGTCGGCCTTGGTGACGTTGAGCGAGGCGTAGTCCTTGACCTCTTCGACGGGCGAGCCTGCGAGGGTCTTGGGGGGATTCTCGCGGAAGGCTTTCATCATGGCCTGGATCTCTTCGGCGCCTGTCTTGCCGGGGCGTACGACGCTGACGCCGACCTCCATGCTGAATCCGTACTTGCAGTAGATGTCTGCGAGCATGGCCTGGAAGTCCATGCCCTTGTCCATGGCCCATGCGCAGGCCTCGGCGAGGAGCGAGCAGGCGGATACGGCGTCCTTGTCGCGGACGAATGTCTCGGCGAGGAAGCCGTAGCTCTCTTCGCCGCCGCCGATGTAGCGGAGGACGTCCTCGTTGTCGCGCATGACGGCTGCGATCCACTTGAAGCCTGTGTAGCAGTCGTACATCTTGACCTTGTTGGCGTCGCAGATGCGCTTGATGGTCTCGGTGGTGACGATGGTCTTGACGACGAATTCGTTGCCTTTGAGGGTGCCGAGTTCCTGGTTGCGGGTGATGATGTAGTTGAGGAGGATCATCACGATCTGGTTGCCGTTGAGGAGGACGTATTCGCCCTTGTTGTCACGGATGACGCAGCCGACGCGGTCGGCGTCGGGGTCGGATGCCATGACGATGTCGGCGCCGACCTCCTTGGCCTTGGCGATGGCCATTGCCATTGCGGAGGGTACCTCGGGGTTGGGGCTCTCGACGGTGGGGAAGTCGCCCGAGGGGACGTCCTGCTCGTCGACGTGGATGATGTTCTGGAACCCGAAGTTGCGGAGCGATGCGGGGATGAGTTCTACGCCTGTGCCGTGGATGGGGGTGTAGACGATCTTCATGTCCTTGTTGCGCTCGATGGCCTCGGGGCTGAGGGAGAGGCCTTTGATCTTTTCGAGATAGATCTTGTCGACGTCTGCGCCGATGATCTGGATCTTGCTCTTGTCGCCGTCGAACTTGATCTCCTTGACGTCCTTGATGCGGTTGACGTGGTCGATGATGTTGACGTCGTGGGGGGCGATGATCTGTGCGCCGTCCTCCCAGTATGCCTTGTATCCGTTATAGATCTTGGGGTTGTGCGAGGCGGTGATGTTGACGCCGCTCTGGCATCCGAAGTGGCGGATGGCGAAGGAGAGTTCGGGTGTGGGGCGGAAGCTGTCGAAGAGGTAGACCTTGATGCCGTTGGCGGAGAAGATGTCGGCGACGATCTCGGCGAACTTGCGCGAGTTGTTGCGGACGTCGTGGCCTACGGCTACGGAGATCTCGGGGAGGTCCTTGAATGCTTCTTTCAGATAGTTGGCGAGGCCCTGGGTGGCTGCGCCGACGGTGTAGATGTTCATGCGGTTGGTGCCGGCGCCCATGATTCCGCGGAGGCCGCCTGTACCGAATTCGAGGTCGCGGTAGAATGATTCGATGAGGTCTGTCTTGTCCTCGGCGTCGAGCATACGCTTGACTTCGGCGCGGGTCTCGGCGTCATAGCTGTCTCCGAGCCACTGCTCGGCGCGAAGGGTAACTTCCTTCATCAACTGGTCGTTTTCCATTATCTCAGGGGGGTTAACGGGTTTGTATTTTAGTTCAAGTAATAGTCAGGAATTAGAATTGACGCATGTGCGGATTGTCACATAGGCAAAGGTAACGCTTTTGGAATGAAAAACAAAATAATTAACAATAATTCGCTCCACTGCGGGCGGGTGGCCGGCAATGGAGCGAATCCGATGGGATGGCTATGATAGCTATATAGCTATTTTAGCTATTGTTGGAGGGTGATTCCGCTGTGATGCGGACGTGGGCGTTGGGGTAGCGGAGGATGAGGCACGAGGCTTCGGTGAGGACTGTGGCTTCGGTGTTGCGCAGGCCCTGTTTGTGAAAGCTTATGCGGTCGGCCGAGAAGGGGATGTGCGAGTACTTGGTTATATACTCGGGGTCGATGACCATGCCGCATCCGCTCATGCCGCAGAGGTCGAAGATCTCGGAGTGCTTGACGTAGAGGGTGCCGAACTTCGATGTGATGCAGTCGAAGTCGATGCCCCATACGACCTTCTTGTCGGTGCCCATGACGTTGCGGGTGAAGTCGAGGCCCATGAGTGCGGACATGAGGTCTGAGCCTCCGATGAGGACTTTGCGGGGCGAGCCTGCGCCGCCGGTGAAGGCTTTCTGCATGAGCTCGGTGAGTTTCTCGTTCGTGATGGTTCCCTGGGGGTAGGTGAGGTCCTGTCCGGCCTGTGTCCATATGCCTCCGGTGGTGTAGACGTCTTCGGCTCCGGGGCGCGAGACGCGGCATCGTGTCCCGAAGAGGAAGGATTTCTCGATGCCGAGGCGCATGTCGACGATGGCGCTCTCTTCCTGGTCGGAGAATGTCCAGCCTACCTCCTTGTCGGCAAGGCGCTGGAGTGTGGATTCCTCGACCTGGGCCTTGAATATCTGGCAGTAGTTGAAGTCCTTGCGGGGGATGAGGTTGTACTGCGAGGTCTGTACGTCGAGCTCGCCTGCGGCGCGGCCCATGCGGATGATGGTGGTGCCTTCGGGGATGTGGGGGAGGAGGAAGCTGGCGCTGTCGCCCTGGGTGAGGGGGAGGACGGAGAGGCCGGCGTCTGTGGCGGCGGTGACGTAGCCGACGAGGGGCGTGGTGCCGATGTTGATGCCCTTGAAGAGTATGGTGTCGGTCTCGGCGAAGTATTCGTTGTGGTCGGTGGAGATGGTGAGGGGTTTGGTGCGGTCGTGCTGGCCGGCCTTGATGTCGTCGCTGATGGCTGCGGTGGCGGGCTTGGAGTCGATGCTGTAATAGTCGACTTTCATGGAGCCTGTCTTGCGCCATCCGACCATGCGCGAGATCTGGTCGAGGGGTGTGGAGGCGGGTCGGATGCGGGCGATGCGCTGGTCGACGTGGGAGCGGAGCAGGTCGGGTGAGTTCTGCTGGGTGAGGGTGGTGGTGAGGGGTTGCCCTTCGATGTGGGCTGCGATGGGTGTGGTGGACATAGTGAATTAAGAATTATGAATTAAGAAT
>CAMWXQ010000227.1 GCA_947178235.1 uncultured Muribaculaceae bacterium | reverse complement strand
TGGAAGTCGGGGTCGGTGAGGCGTCCCCAGACGGTGCTGTCAAACTGTATGTGTAGGCATCCGAGGCGATAGAGCTCGGCGATGGTCTGGCGATAAGCCTCGATGATGTCCTCGACGAGTGTCTCGGGCGAGGGATAGATGCGCTCGGGCTTGCCGTCCGAGATCGAGATTATGCGCATGTACAGTTCGCCGGGCGAGGGGACGGTCTGACGGACCTCGGCGCGCCCGCCGGCAAGCTCGCGCAGGTGGGTGAACTTCTCGAAGAAGGGGTGGGCTGGGTTGAAACCGATGCGGCCATTGAACCTGAGCAGGTCGCGGCGCAGGGGCTCGTCCTGCCAGATGCGGCCCGAGTCGATGCGCTCGCGGTCGATACCTTCGAGCCCTTCCCAGAAGTCGCGGTCCCACCATTTGCGGCGCATCTCGCCGTCTGTGACTATTTGGAGACCCGCCTGGATCTCGCGGTCGATGAGGCGGTCGATGACAGCGTCCTCTATGGCATGGAACTCCTCGTCCGAGATCGCGCCTCGACGGCGGTCGGCGATGGCGTTTTCGAGTTCTTCGGGGGGGAGGAAGCTCCCAACGATTTCGACACGGGGTGCAGTGGTACTCTTTTCCATAATGTTTGCACTTTTATGAATAGGCCGGCAAAGTTACGCAAAATCTCTGAAATAACCTAATTTCAGTGACACCTCCCGATGCTCAGTATGGTCTGAGATAGGGAGTTGCGCCCGCCGAGGCCCCGCCGACCGCCGCGCCCGGGGCGAGCAGCCCCGAGATGGTGGCGAGCGACGCGGCGGCCTTGGACTCCCACTCGCGGGCCAGGGCGAGGGGACCGTGGCCCGACGAGGCGGGGATGTCGGCAGAGGAGACCAGTCGGGCGAGGGCGAGCAGGGCTACAGCCTCTTCGAGGGCGCGGCGGATGGCCCACGAGGCTGTCTCGGGGAGCCCCGAGGGGGTTTCGAGATCGATCGACATGGCGGGCGGGGTGTCGGGGAGCAGGGCGAGCCCCGGCATATCACCAGTGGCGTCCTCGGCGTCGAGGACACAGACCGAGACGTCGCGGATGAGGGCGAGGGTGACCTGGGCAAAGGCGTTGCGGACCGTGGTGTCGAAGATGGTGCGGCGGGCGGGGTCGAGCAGAGGGTCGAAGGCGTGGGCGCGGGCCACACCCGCCGCATCGTCGCCCCCGAGGGCGCGGAACGCCGCCATCGCCCTCGCGAGCTCGGTGATGCGGGTGGAGGATAGGATGAAGTGCATATTTTTCTCAATTATGAATTATGAATTAAGAATTAAGAATTAGGAATGTGGTATAAATCTTATAAATCTCATAAATCTTATAAGTCATATAAATCTTAATTCATAATTCATAATTCTTAATTCTTAATTTTTAATTCTTAGCCCTTTGGGCGAGGGTGAGTGCTGTGGCGGGGGAGATGAAGAACTGCGAGGCGCCTCCGGCTGCGAGGACATGGGCGAGGGCGGTGGGGAGCGATGTGCCGGGAGTCACGGCCTGGATTCGGGAGACCTTGGCGTTGATCTCCTCCCACATTGCGCGGCGGCGGTCGTTGCGCATGGCTATACGGCCGCTGCGCAGGACGCGGAGCATCCTCAGTGCGTATTCATATGTGCAGTAGTATGCGGGGGCGGGGCTCATGGCAGCCTCAGCCGCGACCTTCTCGCGGGAGACGGGCTCCCCGAGAGGGGTGGAGAGGATGATTTCGCGGCAGCGGGCGAGGAAGTGGCGGTTGCGTGTGTCTACAAGGTTCATCATAGCGAAATAGCGTTTAAGTTGAGAGTTGAGGGTTGAAAGTTGAAAGAGCGTGGGTGTGTTACCATTGGTTTCGTTGGCAAAATTACCACCACATACGGGCAGCAACCTTGCGCAGCGGTGTTAAAAAAGGTTTAAGCGCGGACGAGGCTGAGAGCCTTCGCGGTACGGGCCTCGCGGAACGACCCGAAGGTGTCGAAGATGTCGCGCAGGGCAATCACGGCATTGTCGGCCTGTGTCTGATATAGGGTCGAGGTGGTGTAGCCCGAAGGTGTCTGGCCGAGCAGGGCGCCGCTCACGCCCGAAATCTGCTGGAAGAGGCGCAGGTCGAGTTCGAGGAGCTGTGCGGGGGCCTGTGTGTGGCCCGGCGAGGCTACCTCGGTGGGGAGGCGCGAGGCCGAGGGGTTGATCGGGATGACGCCGCCGGGATTGCCCCACAGGTCGGTGGCGAGGCGCATGTCTGTCCCCTCGGGGAGCGCGTCGGTGGGGAAGAGCAGTACACCCTTGGCGCTGTGGGCCAGGATCTGATCCATGTTGGAGATGAGCATATTGATGTGGCGTTGACGGTCGATGACATCCTCGATGAAGGGGTGAACCTCGCCGTCTGTGAGCGGGTAGAGCGTCACGACATAGGGGTGGCTGCGGTGTGGATAGGGGGAAGCCGTCTGGTCGATGAGCTCGCCGTCGGGAGTGTAGTAGCGGCACTGCCATACGGGGCCCTTGCGCTTGTCGATTTCGAGTGTCCAGACCTCGATGACGCGGCAGAGGTCGGGGTCCTGGGCGACGCCGAAACAGAGATCCCCTGCCTCGGCGGCGAGGCGCGAGACGCTCCCCGAGGGGCCGGCACAACGGTTGCGCCCGAAGATGGCAGAGAGCTCGCGGTGGCGGCGGCGCGACCCGTGGCCGAAACGGAGGCACATCTCGGGGAGGGCCATGTCGTGGAGCATACCGATGAGGCGGATGTCGGTCCCGCGCGGGTCGGCGAAGCGGTTGGCGAAGAATCGGGCGGGGTTGACATTGTCGACCCACACCTCGGTGCCGTCGAAGCGGCGTTCGAGGGTGACGCGCTGGATGGCGCACCCCGAGATGAGGAACTCTTCGAGGGCTCGGGCGTCGAGCTCGTCGAGGCGGTTGGCGCGGCGGATGCGCTCCTCGGCGGGGGTCATGGTGCCGGCGGCGCGCTCCTCGGCCACATTGAGGCGGAATCGCCCGACGACGGTCTTGATCAGCGAGCGGATGAGGTTGTTGGTGATCGGTGTGTGGGATGCGTTGAGGTTCGACTCCTCGTAGCGCGAGAGGGAGGCGAGTCCGTGGGCCACGGAACTGCGCAGGGCCTCCCACTGGCGGCCATAGGCATACTGTTTGAGGATGCTGCGCGTCGTGCGCAGCGTCGCCGCACCCTCCCACGCATCACGGGCTTGATGGAAAGGGGACATAAGAATTGGGAATTGGGAATTTTGAATTGGGAATTGAGCTATCATAGCTATCTTAGCTATTTTAGCTATCATAGCTACCTTAGCTATTCAGCTGACAGGC
>CAMWXQ010000226.1 GCA_947178235.1 uncultured Muribaculaceae bacterium | reverse complement strand
GCATTGGCCGACGTGGTGGCCGATACCATTGCCGAGCAGAGGCTCGACGAGGTCGTCGTGACGGGCAACTCGGCGCGCCGCCGTATCGACAATGTCCGCCTCGGGGCGGAGAGGCTCGAACTCACCCGTCTCGCGGCGCTCCCATCGTTCGGCGGCGAGCGCGACATCATCAAGTCCATGTCCCTCCTCCCCGGCGTGCGCAGCGAGGGGGATGGCGGCGGGGGCTTCGAGGTCCGCGGCGGCAATGCGTACCAGAACCTCGTGCTCCTCGACGGCATCACACTCTACAATCCCTCGCACGTCATGGGGATCTTCTCGACCTTCAACGACGACGCCCTCGGCGGAGCCACGCTCTACAAGGGACCCTTCCCCGCCATGTTCGGCGGAGCCTCATCGTCGGTACTCGAAACCACCCTCATGCCGGGCGACATGCGCGAGTACCACGCCTCGGCGAGCGTCGGCATCCTCGCGGCCAAGATCTCGGCCCGCGGGCCGATTGTCCGCGATCGCCTCGCATTCGCGGTCTCCGCACGCCGATCCTATGTCGATGCGTTCCTCAAAGCGGTGCCCAAGTACCGCAGCACGGTGATGAACTTCTACGACGTCTCGGCCAAGCTCCGTTGGCAACCCTCCGAGGCCCACATCGTCGACGGCAGCTTCTTCGTCAGCCACGACAACATGGCCGTCGCCGACCTCATGGGCTTCTACTGGGGCAATCTCGGCGGATCGCTCAACTGGACTGCCCGCGCGGGTGAGAATCTCACCTTCCAGACCACGGCGGCCCTCACCCACTTCGACCCGAAGATGTCGATGGACATCATGAGCCTCGACCAGACGCTGTGGACGTACATACACAACTATTCGGTCAACGAGAAGGCCACCATACGCCTCTCGGACCACCACCGTCTCGAAGCGGGGCTCCGTTCCTGCCTGCTGCGCGTCAAGTCGGCCGAGTGGAAGTCCAACAATGCACGCGAGGCCGAGATACGTTCCCTGTGGGAGAATGCCGTGTGGATCGACTACACAGGCTCGTTCGCCGACCGCATCGAGGCTGTCGCGGGAGTGCGGCTCAACTCGGTATCGGCCCTCTCGCAGAGCCGATTCCATGAGTTCATCTCGCTCGGGGGAGAGAAGGCGCAGTTCGCCCCGAAGACATACATCGACCTCGAACCGCGCGTGTCGCTCAAATACTCCATCGACCGATGGCACAACGTCAAGGCCGGCTTCGGCATCGCCACGCAGAACCTCCACGCACTCCGCCTCAACACCACCTCGTTCCCCTCGGACCGCTTCGCCCTCACGTCGGCCGATGTCAAGCCCGAGCGCTCGGCCCAGTGGGGTATGGGTTATGCGGGGATGACCCGCGACGGTGTCTATGATTGGAGCGCCGAGGCATACTGGCGCGACCTCCGCGACGTGTACGACTACCGGGACGGGCGCAGTATGCTCTCGGACATTGCCCTCGAACAGATCATCCTCGGCGGTGAGGGGCGCAGCTACGGCCTCGAACTGATGATGCGCAAGAACTCGGGGAGGCTCACGGGCTGGGTGTCATACACCCTCTCGCGTACGCAGACCCGCATCCCGGGGATCAACGGCGGACGATGGTATGACGCGTCGAACGACCACCGCCACGACCTCGCCCTCACGGCCATATTCAAGCTCACGGACCGATGGAATCTCTCGGGCTCGTGGATCTATCTGTCGGGGCGTCCGCTGACCGCCCCCGACGTCAAGTATGAGATCGCGGGGGTGACCTGCTACTACTATTCGGGGCGCAATACCTACATGACGCCGCCGACACACCGCCTCGACCTCTCGGCCACGTACACCCACGAGGGTAAGCGCTTCACCTACGAGTGGAATTTCGGGGTCTACAACGCCTACTGCCGATACAATCCCTACATCGTCTACTTCGAGGATGATCCCTCGAAGCCATCGGGCACACGCGCCGTGCAGCAAGCCCTCTACGGCCTCATTCCATCAGTCTCCTACACCCTCAAATTCTGAGCAACGCGATGAAAATATTCCAGATCCTCGCCACGGCGATACTCCTCATGGCCCTGCTCACATCGTGCGAGAAGGAGCTCGACATCCGCTATCACGACATCGACCCGCTCACGGTCATCGAGGCCGAGCTGACCCCCGACGGGGCGCGGGTCGGGATAACCATGACCACGCCGATGGACGAGCCGATGGACCTCACGCGGCTGACGGATGCCACCGTCACTCTCGCCGACCTCACCGATGGGACACTCGTGTCACTCTCGGCGGATGCCGACGGATTCTTCCGCGACCCGACGCCAGGAGTGGTCGGCCACGACTACCGCCTCACCGTCGTGCGCGGCGGGGCTGTCTACGAGGCCGAGGCCACGATGTACCCGCAGGTCGAGATCCTCGGCCTCGAATTCAACTGGATTCAGATGCCATACGACCACGTCGCGGTGCTCCAAGGCCAATTCACAGACATCCCGGGACAGGATGACTATTACTGGATCAAACTCTACCGCAACGGCGAAATCTACCAGTGGGGCGAGATGAACGACAAGGGGGTCGAGGACGGTATCCTAACCTTCATCACCATGACCTCGCGCCGCGATACCGACGAGGAGGACGACGAGGATGTCCTCTACGACGGCGACACGATGACCGCCACCGTCACCCCTGTCTCACGGGCGATGTTCGACTACCTCGAAGCCTTGCAGAACGACAGCAACGGCCCGGCCATGTTCAGCGGCGACAGATGCCTCGGCTACTTCCTCGCCACCTCACCCGTGTCGCGCACCATCACATTCCACCCTGACGAGATTCCCGATTTCCAGTGATCGCGGGGATATGTCGGGACAC
The DNA here is from genome assembly GCA_947178235.1 of uncultured Muribaculaceae bacterium. Classification (GTDB taxonomy): domain Bacteria; phylum Bacteroidota; class Bacteroidia; order Bacteroidales; family Muribaculaceae; genus Duncaniella. Next base: position 465 of record CAMWXQ010000226.1, on the reverse strand, counting down.
AGCGAGGGTCCGCAAGGTTGCATGACTGCCTCGCCGACCCTCTGAGGCGTCACCTCAGCATTGGCCGACGCAGCCTCGCGCGCCTCGCGGCGGCGTTGGGCAGCGGCACGGGCACGGGCCGAACGCTCTGCGGCCCTGTCGATTATGTCGCGGTATCGGCGGAAGAGCTTGTAGATCCTATCTCCCGACGTCGGCGCATTGCGGGCCGAACACAGATAGGCTCGCACGGCGCACATCAGCAGCATACCCTCCTCATGGTCGAGGAAAACAGCCTCATCAAGCGCCTCCTCCATTACAGCTATATAAACCTTACGCGAGACCCTTATACGCGTCTCACGAAACTCCTTAACTTGATTCTTCATGTGTGTTATTGGTGTTAATTGTGTGTATTGAGTATTAATTTTGAAATTCATTGCAAAATTAATACCCCAACCCTCCCCCAATAGTGCGATAATGCATACTTGT
>CAMWXQ010000225.1 GCA_947178235.1 uncultured Muribaculaceae bacterium | reverse complement strand
GCTCAACGTAGACCACTTCGTCGAGCTCACCCTCCTCCTCCGCCCGAAAAAAGACAGTTGAGCAGATTGTTGAGCCCCGAGGGCGAAGCCCGAGGTTAAAAAAAGATTGTTGAGCGCCGAGGGCAAAGCCCGAGGCAAATAATCGACCCCCAATGAAGGAATTCACCCCAGAATACATTGAGCACCTCCACCACATCATCGGAGAACACTCCGAGGAGGCAGCCCGCGCCGCCCTCTCCGAACTCCACCCCGCCGACATCGCCGACCTCTACCGCGACCTCGACATCGCCGACGCCGAATACCTCTTCCTCCTCCTCGACGAGGAGACACAGGCCGACGTCCTCATGGAGCTCGACGAGGACGCACGCGTACGCCTCCTCTCCAAGATGGACGCCGAGGACATCGCCAAACAGATCGAGCACCTCGACACCGACGACGCCGTCGACATCATCCAGGACCTCGACCAGAAGGAACGCGACGCCATCCTCTCCCACATGGACGACGTCGAGCAGGCCGGCGACATCATCGACCTACTCCAATACGACGAGGACACCGCCGGCGGCCTCATGGGCACCGAGATGATCGTCGTCAACGAGAATTGGAGTATGCCCGAGTGCATCAAGCAGATGCGTATGCAGGCCGAGGACATGGACGAGGTCTACTACGTCTACGTCGTCGACAACGACGAGCGCCTCCGCGGCACACTCCCCCTCACCAAACTCATCACACACCCCTCCGTCTCCAAGATCAAGCACGTCATGGAGACCGACCCCATATCCGTCAAGGTCGACACACCCATCGACGAGGTCGCCCTTGACTTCGAGAAGTACGACCTCGTCGCCATGCCCGTCATCGATCCCATAGGACGCCTCCTCGGACGCATCACCGTCGACGACGTCATGGACAAGGTCCGCGATTCGAGCGAGCGCGACTACCAGCTGGCATCCGGTCTCTCCGGCGACGTCGAGAGCGACGACAACCTCTGGAAACAGACCAAGGTCCGCCTCCCCTGGCTCCTCATGGGCATGGTCGGCGGCCTCTGCAACTCCATGATCCTCGGACGCTTCGAAGGCGGCTTCGCCGTCGACCCCGCCCTCGCACTCTTCATCCCCCTCATCGGCGGCACGGGCGGCAATGTCGGCACACAGTCCTCGGCCATCGTCGTCCAGGGCCTCGCCAACGGCTCGCTCGACATACGCAAGTCCGCCGCACAGCTCCTCCGCGAGCTCGGCGTCGGACTCCTCAACGGCTCCATCATCGCACTCCTCGTGCTCGTCTACAACTTCTTCACCATCGGCGACGGACACCTCGCCACGACCTACGCCGTCAGCCTCTCGCTCTTCTGCGTCGTCATGTTCGCCTCCGTATTCGGCACATTCGTCCCCCTCACCCTCGAGAAGTTCAAGATCGACCCCGCCCTCGCCACAGGCCCCTTCATCTCCATCACCAACGACATCATCGGCATGGTCATCTACATGGGCATCTCCACCTGGCTCCTCACCCTCTTCCACGTCATATAACAGCCCCCATCCCCCCTGTTTTTGCTATCGTGGGCGGGGCCTGCCCCCCCCACGGCTCAGTAGTCGCTGAACAGCTTAGGCTTGATCACGATCCCCACCCTCAGCTGCGAGTGGAACTCCTTGAACGCCAGCAACCCCTCGCCATACCCGTTATAGTACTGCATGAACAGGTACTGGTTATCCCTCTTGAAGATCCTGTAATTCAGTTCGAGGATAGTATTGTAATTCAGCTTCCACCCGCGCCGTTTCACCAGCGTCACGGCCAGGCCCAGACGCTGGTTTATCGTCGTGAAGCTCGCCCCCATCTGATATATTCCGCAGTAGTCCAGGATGTCGCGGTTCTCCCCGCCGTCGATGATCGGCAGCCAGAACTTGGCATGTACCATCACCTGCGGGTCGATCATGATATTCCCGCCGAGCGACAGCTTGTTCCACGAGCGCGACGCCACCCCGTCGCGGCCGTTCGACTCATGCTCCGCCGTCAGCGTGACCTTGCCCACGAATCGGTTGCGCACGAACAGGGGCTTCGTCAGACCGATACCCGGGTTGAAGTTAAGGTCCGTCATGGGCATCGACTTCTGCAACACGTTCCAGAAACACTTCTGCGTGTAGAACAGGAACAGATACGTCCCCCCCGGCAGCGTCGAACGCGTCAGACGCTGCGCAAACGAGATCTGGAACTTGATGTTCGTATTATCCTTCTGTATCCTCTGTCCGATCGGAGGCCCGAAGATAAAGTAGTTGTCCTTGTACAGCCCGAAGTAGGGCCCCTCGTCGAACGCCCTGCGCACACTGTCGCTGTCGAACTTGATCGTATCCCCCTTGAACGAATCCACGATCTGGGCCCTCACCGGCACCCATGCGACACACATCGACACGAGCACAGCGAGACACACACGGAGAGCAGGGAAACACTTGTTGAACATAGCCATTTTTTGAGCGTGATAGATTGGACGTGAGAGGTTATCGGGCACAAAGTTACGCAAAAAACGCGATTTTTTCATTAACTTTGCACATCCAAAATCACACAAGACCCCGCATGACCCGACGACTCCTCATATTCCTCCTCCCGATGCTCCTCATCGCCTCAGCCTGCGGCGACAAGAAGGGCTACCGAATCGAATGTCAGATCGAAGGCCTCGGCGACCGTGGCATCGAGGCCTTCGTCACCGACGGGACCACCCTCGGACGCACCCAGATACACCCCGACAAGAAAGGCCGCCTCGTCATCGAGGGTGACGCCCCCCGACCCGTCTTCATCGAGCTCTTCCCCATGGACGGCGGTGCCCCCATCGCCTCGCTCGTCGCCGCCGACGGAGACCGCATCCGGCTCGCCATCGACCCCGACGCAGGTGCCCGCTCACTCCGCATCTCCGGCAACAACCAGTCCATGAACGAGTACGGCGCATGGCTCGCAGGTACCGACTCGCTCCTCCGCATCTCCGACGACGACCGCGCCAACCGCCTCATCACCGACTTCGTCGACACACACCGCGACTCGCCCGCCGCGGCCCTCGCCGTCGCCACACTCTACCGCACCCGTGGCCGTGAGCTCCGCGCCGACTCCGTATTCAACCTCATCGCCCCCGCCGCCCGAGGCCCCTGGGCGACCGCCATCTTCGGCTCGGCGCTCGGACGCCGCACCGTCGACACCGACCACTCCCCGCGCACGTTCAGCCTCCCCGTCGCCGTCGGCACAGACCGGTTCTTCTACTCCCCCTACTCGCAGCGCTACTCGCTCCTCATCTTCAACGACGCCCCCAAGCCCCCCGCCATCCTCGACATCATCAAGGCACTGC